>NZ_LZKY01000217.1:0-89627 GCF_001673055.1 Mycobacterium sp. 1245801.1 | reverse complement strand
ATGCCCAGCTCGGCGGCCTTGGCGATCAACTCGGGCGGGTAGGTGGCCGCCTCGTCGGCGTCGTGTGCGGCGGGCCGCAGCACTTCCTCGGCGAACTCGTCGAGGGTCTCGACGATCATCTTCTGTTCGTCGTCCGGCGTCAGATCGAAGTAGTCCTTGCCGCTGGACTTGAGCCGGGTCGGCCCGCCGCGCAGGTTCTGAATTCGCTTGAATTCCCGGGACGAGGTGGCGGCGGTGGAGAAGACCGTCTTGGTGCCGTAGCGCAGCGCGCGGTTGAGCGGGTCACGCAGCCGGTATTTGTCCAGGAATTCCTGCCCGACGAGCGGGGTGATCAGCGCGATGGCGATGTCGACGCCGGTGCGCTTGTGGGGTTGTAGCCCGACGGCGGATTTGTGGTCGCGTCGTTTGACGCGGGAGCGGGCGGATGTCTGTTGAGAACCGGAACCGGTCATTTTCGGCAGCCTCAGGTCGTTGGGCGATGCGGATAGCGCCGATCTTACTCCGGAGTAAGTTCACGGAGAACACTTGTTAACTAATTCACAGCGAGGCTGTCGAGCACCTGCTGCTGCAACAGGCCGTTGGTGGCCACGGCGCTGCCGTGATGTGGCCCGGCGGTGCCGTCCAGGGCCGTCAGCGTCCCGCCCGCTTCGCGCACCAGGATGTCGAGCGCCGCGAGGTCCCACACGGACACTTCGGGTTCTGCGGCGATGTCGACGGCGCCTTCGGCGAGTAGGCAATAGGACAGAAAGTCGCCGAAGGCGCGCACCCGCCAGACGGCGTCGGTCAGCGCGATGAATCGATCCCGCACATCCAGCTGCGCCCACCCGGACAGGCTGGAGAACGAGAGGCTCGCCGAATTCAGTTGTGCCACTAAGGAAACCGAGAGTCGGCGCGCGGGCGCACCGTTGACCGCGACGAAGGCGCCCTGGGCGTGCGCGGCCCACCACCGGCGTTGCAGCGCCGGGGCGCTCACGGCGCCGACGACGGGGATGCCGTCTTGGAGCAATGCGACCAGGGTGGCCCACACCGGCACCCCGCGGACGAAGTTCTTGGTGCCGTCGATCGGGTCGATGATCCACTGACGTCCGGTGAAGGTGGTGTCGCCGCCGAACTCCTCACCGACGATGCTGTCGTCGGGCCGTTCGCGCGCGAGCACCTCGCGCAGCTCGGTTTCGACCGCGCGATCGGCGTCCGTCACCGGCGTCAGGTCGGGTTTTGTGTCGACGCGCAGGTCCAGCGCGCCGAATCGGGCGGAGGTCAGCGCGTCTGCGCGGTCGGCCAGCGTCAGTGCCAGCGCCAGATCGTCCTGGCTGTTGTGCACGCTCCTCCTCATCGCTTCACTTCGGATCGTCGCCGGCGCGACTCATGACGCAGTCTTATCACGGTCCTACCATGGCGTCGTGTGGGAATTCGGACTGCTGCTTTTGCTGGTGGCCATCTTGGGGGTGTTTCTCGTCCAGCGGTTCGTCCCGCGCGGCCCGCGAGGTGAGCTGCTCAGCGGCACGCTGCTGGTCACCGGGATCAGCCCCCGCCCCGATGCCACCGGCGAACAATTCGTCACCATCGCCGGCGTGATCAACGGTCCCACCGTCAACGAACACGCGGTGTATCAGCGCATGGCCGTCGACGTGAACCAGTGGCCGACCATCGGCCAGCTGTTTCCCGTGGTGTATTCGCCGAGGAATCCGGACAACTGGAAATTCGCCCCCGCGGTCCCGCCGCCCGCGCCGCCGCAGCCGCCCGCCGGCTGAGCGTCCGTCATCCGGCCGCGGGTGGGCGCGTCATCACCGTGATCCGCCTGCCGTAGCGGGGGACCACAAGCGCCGCCCGGCGGACCGTCCCGCCCGGAAGCCCGGGTATGCCCGGCGTGGATCCGGTTGGGGTCACCAGCTCGGTCGCCGTCAGGTCGGCCAGGCCGCTGCCCGGCGCTGCCGCGGCGGGATTGCCGGCCGCGGTCGTCCAGCCGGCCGGCACGGACATCGGGCCGATCCGTCCGGCCCGCGATAGCACCGCGTCGACGTTGCCCAGGCCCGAGGTGGCAGCGCTGAGTGCGGGCGCCTTGGGCAGTGCGACCGGGGCGGCCGCGAGGTTCGGCAAGATGCCTAAGTTCTTGTCGGCCTGGATGATTCCGGCGGTAGTGCCCTCGGTGGTGAAAATGGATCTGAACGTGGTCTGGGCGCCCTGGATGGTGTCGAGGATCCGGAAGAGTTGCGACGACGAATTGGAAGTCGGGGAGTTCACCACCACCACCTGCGAACCCGAGTTCGTGCCCGAGTTCGAGGCATCGGCGGCGGCTTTGACGACGGCGTCCTGCTGTGCCGCCACCCCGTCGGTAGTGGTGGTCCGTCGCGGGGAGGAGAACGGCGAGAACTGGGCTGCCGCAGTCGAACTGGCGGAATAGCCGTACATCGCGGCGGCATCCTGAGCCCAGTATTCGGCGTATTGGGCTTCGGTGGCCGCGATGGCCGCGGTGTTCTGGCCGAAGAAGTTCGTTGCCACCAGGGTCGCCAATTGGGTGCGATTGGCGGCGACCACCGGCGGGGGCACGGTCATGGCATGCGCCAGCTCGTAGGCCGCTGCGGCGGCCCGGGCCTGCGTTGCCGTCTGCTGAGCAAGTTCGGCGGTCATATACAGCCACGCGACGTAGGGGGCGGCACCGGCCGCCATCGCCTGGGCTGCGGGGCCGTGCCAGTACACACCCGTCAGACCGGACAGCACCGATTCGTACACCGCGGCCGTGACGCCCAGCTCGGCCGCGAGCGAATCCCAGCCTCCTGCGGCGGCCAACAGCGAGGCCGACCCGGGACCTGCGTACATCCGGCCGGAGTTCACCTCCGGCGGGAGAAAGCCGAATTCCATGTCTTACAGCTCTAAAGGCTGCGTGAAGCGAAACTGCTTGCGGCGGAGGATTTCTCCTATGACCGGCGGCAGTCGGCGGGTTGGCGGCACGTCACCCGGCGGCCGGCGGGCGTGGCATCACGGTGAGCCGCACGCCGTAGCGGGGCGGCGCACCCGTGCCGGCGGACCGGGCGGCACCGCCGCCGGGCATGCCCGGGTAGCCGGGATATCCGGACGCGATCGGCTCTTCGGTTCCCGGCAGCGTGGTGAAGCCGGCGGGTTCCAAAGGCGAGATGTGGGTGCTCGTGGGCGCGGCCCAGCTTGCGGGCACCGACATCGGCCCGATCGTGCCGGCGTGCGAGAGGGTCGCGGTGACGTTGCCCAGCCCACCGCCCAGGCCCGAGGCGGCGGCGCGCAGTGCCGGCGCCGCGAGGGCGGGAGCGACATTGGCCGCGGCCGCACCGGGCTTGGCCAGAATGCCCAGATTGTTCTCCGCGCCGATGATGCCGGACACGAACTGCTCCATGTTGTACGGAGCGCTGAAGCCGAGGCCCGTCCCCTGGATGGCGTCGAGGACCCGGAAGGCGTTATTGCCCGAGTTCGTTGTCGACGCATCAAGGTAGTAGTTATTCACCGTCCCAGACGGGTCGTTCAGTGCCGAAAGCGTCTGCGCGGCGGCCTTGTTCACGCTGGAATTGGTGTTGGCCGCGGCCACGGCGGCGTTCTGGTCACTCACCCCGGAGTCGGTGGTGGACTTGTTTGCGGTGCCGAAGCGCGGCAACTGCGTCGTCGCCGCCCTCGACGACACCGAGTAGCCGGCCATCGCGGCGGCGTCCTGCGCCCAGAAATCGGCGTACTGTGCCTCGGTGTCGGCGATGGCCGCGGTGTTCTGGCCCACGATGTTCGTCGCCACCAGCGACGCCACCAGCGTGCGGTTGGCGGCGATCACCGGCGGCGGCACGGTCATCGCATACGCCTGCTCATAGGCCGCCGCGGCCGTCCGCGCCTGCATGGCCGTCTGCTTCGTCTGTTCGGCGGTCGCCCGCAGCCAGCCCACGTAGCGGGCGGCCGCGTACGCCATCGACTCGGCGGCGGCGCCGCGCCATTGCAGGTCCAGGCCCGCGAGCACCGACTCGTAGGACTCGGCGGTGGAGGCCAGTTCGGCCGACAGCGCGTCCCAGCTTCCGGCGGCGGCCAACAGCGAGGCCAATCCGGGTCCGGTGTACATCCGGGCGGAGTTGATTTCGGGTGGAAAGAAAGCCCAATCCATGGGTGATACGTCCCCTCAATGTGCGGTTTTCGGACAAACGCCACCGGCGCCGGCGCTCGCCGCATCGGCGTGTTTTTCGGATCTATGGGCCGCTCCCGCGATTCGCTCGGCCGGTCGGCGAAGCTCACCCCCGTCAGATGAGAGGGCGGCCCGGCGCGTTGACACCACGCCCGTTCGGGCGGGCGGCGTGGTGCTTACCGGGATGGCGGAGAGTGCGCGCAGGGCATCACGAAAGACCTTCGGGGGTTCGGGCCCTATAAAAGTCGCAGGTGCCGCCGATGCTTGCGGGGTTTTGCCTATTTCACGGCTGGGACCAGGCAGAATTCAGCTTCTGTTCACCGATTGTTCATTTTTTGTTCACCATGGGCAGCGCCTAACTTGACGTCTGTTGAACAACGAAAGTATTTGATGTGCTTGGTATCTGGTCGCGGCGTGGTTCGTCACGCGCGTTGGCTGAGGGTTGTCGACCACTTCCTGCAGCGTCTCGGGATGCCGCAGGAACGGCGTGATGATGCCGACCGGTAGCGGGGAGACGACGGTCGAGTTCTGATCCGCCCCCAACTCCAGCAGCGTCTGCACGTACCGCGGCTGCAGCGACGCCGGACTCTCGGACAGGGTCGGCGGCTTCGCGCAGTTCCTCGGACGCCTGCAGCTCCCCGCGGCCGTTGATGACCTTCGCGGGAATTTCGACGCCTTGATCTCCACGACGCGCACTTGCACACCCCAGATTCCGTTTCACCGGCCGAGCCATAGGGTCCAATGGCATCAATTCGAGGACCAATGCCTCTGGGGGAGCGGGGTTTACGGGCAATAACCTCGTGGGTGAACGGTGTAGAAATCACCTTCTTCCGCTCGATGAAGGAAGCCGCGATGGGCAACATGTATCAAGCTCCCGCAATTCTGGTAGGCGTTGACGGGTCCAGGGCGGCGATACAAGCGGCACTCTGGGCGATCGATGAGGCGGTCAGCCGCGACATCCCCCTGCGACTGGTCTATGTCATCGACCCGCACGATGCTTCGGGCGCGCGCGCCATCGATACCCGCTTCGCCGTCGCTCGTGCGGCGCTGGCCGACGCCCGTCGGGCCGTCGACGCCGTCGGCGAGCCGGTCAAGGTGGAAACCGATATCCTCTCGGGCCGAACGGTTTCCAAGCTCCTCGAGGAATCGCGGTCGGCGGTCATGATCTGCATCGGACGGATCGGGCTCAACCATGCCCGCCACGGCGGACCCGCGGTTGCGGCGTGCCTGATCCGCTCGGCGCTGTGTCCGGTCGCCGTGATCCAAGGGTCGACTGCCGCGCAGGTCAGCGGCGTGGTGGTCGAAGCAGACAACGGCAAGGTGCTGCGGCACGCCTTCGACGAGGCGCGACTGCGCGAAACGCCGCTGCGGGCGCTGTCGGTGGCGCAGGGCTCCGACGCGCGTGGCACCAGACCCGGAAAGCCTTCGGTGCAAGCGCATTTGGATCGCCCGCTGGCGCCGTGGAGGCGGTTGTATCCCGACGTGCAGGCCGTGCCGGCGATCGTGGCCGGCGGTGTGGACCGGTACCTGCGTGCCCAGCACGAAGCGGCCCAGCTGGTGGTCGCGGACTCCTATCGGGCCGAGGAGTTGTGCCATGCGGGTCACTCGGTGCTCGCGATACGGTGCGGCAACCTGTAACTGGGGTCAGACCCACCCGTGTGACCTGAAACATACTGCCCCGCAGCGGTCGTCGCGGTCGCCGGCGCACCCGAACGCGAAATTTTCCTCCCCGGGTATCCCCGTCGCCGTCGAGGGACTTATGGCCCTGTCGCGCAGCCACCCCGCAGGACAAGATGGTGTTACCGTAAGTCGGAGGAAGATGGAGGAGTCGCCGTGAGCCGGCTGACGACGGCCGGGGCGGGTGCAGACCTGGTCGACCGTGCCGATGTGGAGGCCCTACTGCGCCGTTTCTACGCGCGGGCGTTGGATGACGAGGTCCTGGCCGAGCCGTTCGCCGGGTTGCGGGCCACCGGGCTTGAGGCCCACGTTCCGACGATGTGCGACTTCTGGGAGACCGTGCTGTTCCGGGAAGGGCTCTATCGCGGCAGCGCGTTACAGGCGCACCGCGAGATCCACGCGCGTGCCCCGCTGTCGGATCGTCACTTCCGTCGCTGGCTCACGCTGTGGCACAACACCGTTGATGAGATGTATCGCGGTCCGGCCGCCGATCGGGCGAAGGTTCAGGCCGGGCGGATCGCCTGGGCCATGCACCGCCGACTCACCGGAGCGGAGGCGCCTGAGCTTCTCGTCACGCAACCGGCTCGTGACGGTCAGGCTCCGGACCGAACCGGAAATTGCGGCCGGTGACCTCGGTCGGGGTGATGCGCACGTAGTGCGGTTTGAGCGTCGCCGTCCACGGCAACAACTGCGCGCGCTCGGCGCGTTGAATGTCCGCGTCGGTCTTCAGCAAGCGCGCGCGGCCGCGCACGATGACGCTCCAGCCTTCGATGACGTTGTGATCGTCGACCTCGAAGACCACCGCGTGATTGGCCACCGCCGAGAACAGTTTGGTGCCCTCCGCGGTGCGGAACAGCACGGTGCGGTCCTGCGCGACGAAGTTGACGGGGAAGATCTCGGGCTCGCCGGCGAAGTTGGTGACCAGCCGGCCCAGCGCGACACTGCCCAACAGCTTCCAGTTCTCGTCCTCGGAGAGCACGGTCACTGGTTGGTCGTTACCCACCCACCCAACGCTACGGAGGATTGACGTCGTTGAGTAGAGCCCTTCGTACTCGGCGCCGCCGAGCACGAGCGCTCAGCCGTGGCTGACCCCCAGCAACTTGGCCAGACTCGGCAGCTTGACGCGGGGACGACCGTGCGGTTCGCCGGCCGCCCGCTCATGGGCGTCTATGAGGTCCCAGTGGGCCGAGGTGACCAGCTTGGGCTGGCGCGACGCCAGCCATTCGGCAAGTCGGTCGGCGTGGTCGTCCGGGAGATCCGCGAGATCGTCGGCGCCGGTCAGATCGGCGAGCAGCGTGTCCACGGTGTCCTGGGAGTCCTTCTTATTGGTGCCGATGACGCCGGTCGGTCCCCGCTTGATCCAGCCGACCACGTATTCATTGCGGCTGCCTTCGATCCGGCCGCCGCTGTTGGGGATCGTGGCGGTCTTGTCGTCGAAGGGCAGCCCCGGCGTGGGCACCCCGCGATAACCGACCGAGCGCACCACCAGCTGGACCGGTAGCTCCTCGCGCTCGCCGGTGTCTCTGGCGGAAACCCGGCCGTTGTCATCGGTGACCAGCTCGTTGCGGCCCAGCACGATCGCTTCGACCCGGTCCTTACCCTTGATCTCGATCGGGGAGGTCATGAAGCGCAGCACGATGCGGCGGTGTCCGGGGCGTGGCTCGCGCTTGGCGTAATCGCGCAGCACGTTGATGTTCTGCTTCGCCGTCTTGCCCACCGCCGCGGCGTCTTCGTCGCTCACGTTTTCGAGCTGGGCGGGGTCGACGATCACGTCGACGTTTTCCAGGTCGCCCAGCTCACGAAGCTCGAGGGTGGTGAACGCGGTCTGCAGCGGTCCGCGCCGACCGATGACCACCACCTCGTCGACGCCGCACGGTCGCAGCGACTCCAGCGCATGGTCGGCGATGTCGGTTTGTCCCAGCACGTCGGGGTCGGTGACCAGAATGCGTGCGACGTCGAGCGCGACGTTCCCGTTGCCGACGACCACGGCGCGGGCGCCCGAGAGGTCGGGCGTGGCTTCCTCGAAGTTCGGGTGCGCGTTGTACCAACCCACGAAATCGACGGCGGCGATGCTGCCCGGCAGGTCTTCGCCGGGGATGTTGAGCGCCTTGTCGGATTGCGCCCCGACCGCATAGACGACGGCGTCGTAGCGCTCGGCGAGCTCGTCGGCCTGCACGTGCTCGCCGACCGAGATGTTGCCGAAGAAGCGGAAGCGCGGATCCTGGGAGGTCTTCTCGAATTGCTTGCTGATCGACTTGATCTTCGGGTGATCGGGCGCGACACCGGAGCGCACCAGCCCCCACGGGGTGGGCAGCATCTCCAGCATGTCGACCGCGATATCGATGTCGGCGGACCCGTCGGCCGCCTTGAGCAAGGAGGAGGCGGCGAAGAAACCCGACGGGCCGGAACCAACGATTGCAACGTGGTAAGGACGCATACTCGACCTTCTATTCGTGCCCGGTTAGCGCCGGGGGCTCCCGGAAAGGCCGGCGCGCAGAGCGGGTCGCACATGATCGTGACTCGATGCTAAACGCATGACCGCTGGTCGTGGCCTGGACACTCGCTGCGAGCTCAGCCGCGTGGGAGGCCCCGGGTAACGTGGTCGGCTGTGGAACCCGACCGTCAAGCCGATATCGCCGCACTCGATGCCACCCTGACCACGCTGGAGCGGGTGCTCGATGTGGACGGTCTGCGCAAGCGCATCGAGAAGCTCGAGCACGAGGCCTCCGATCCCCAGTTGTGGGATGACCAAGCTCGGGCCCAGCGGGTGACCAGTGAGTTGTCCCACGCCCAGGGCGAGCTGCGCAGGGTCGAGGAGCTGCGCGGACGGCTGGACGATCTGCCGGTGCTCTACGAGCTGGCGGCCGAGGAGGGGGAAGGTGCGGCCGACGCGCTGGCGGAGGCCGACGCCGAGCTGAAAGCGCTGCGCGCAGACATCGAAGCCACCGAGGTGCGCACCCTGCTGTCGGGGGAGTACGACGAACGCGAGGCGCTGGTCACCATTCGTTCCGGCGCGGGCGGCGTGGACGCCGCCGACTGGGCCGAGATGCTGATGCGGATGTACATCCGGTGGGCCGAGCAGCACAAGTATCCCGTCGAGGTGTTCGACACGTCCTACGCCGAAGAGGCCGGCATCAAGAGCGCGACGTTCGCCGTGCACGCGCCGTTCGCCTACGGCACGCTGTCCGTGGAGCAGGGCACCCACCGGCTGGTGCGCATCAGCCCGTTTGACAACCAGAGCCGGCGTCAGACATCGTTCGCCGAAGTCGAGGTGCTCCCGGTGGTGGAGACCACCGACCACATCGACATTCCGGAAGGCGATGTGCGCGTTGACGTTTACCGCTCGAGCGGCCCGGGAGGCCAATCGGTGAACACCACCGACTCTGCGGTACGTTTAACCCATATCCCGACGGGTATCGTCGTGACTTGCCAGAACGAAAAGTCGCAGTTGCAGAACAAGATCTCGGCGATGCGAGTGCTTCAGGCAAAGTTGTTGGAACGCAAGCGATCCGAAGAACGCGCTGAACTAGACGCGTTAAAAGGCGAAGGTGGCAGCTCGTGGGGCAATCAGATGCGCTCCTACGTTCTGCAGCCCTATCAGATGGTCAAGGACCTGCGAACCGAGTACGAGGTTGGCAACCCTGCGGCCGTCCTGGATGGAGACATCGACGGATTCCTGGAAGCGGGAATCCGTTGGCGCAACCGAAAAGATGACGAATAACACAAGCATTCTCGCCGCATCGATGACGCACCGCTGGCACGACTTTTGGCGGGGCGAAGTCGGTGAATGGATCATCGCCAGGGGTCTGCGCATCGTCATGGTGCTCATCGCGGCAGTGTTGGCGGCCCGTTTCGTCAACTGGGTCGCACAGCAGGTGACCCGCCAGCTCAACTTGGGCTTCGTCGAAAGCGACGCGCTGGTGCGATCGGAGGCCTCGAAACACCGCCAGGCCGTGGCGTCAGTGATCTCGTGGGTGTCGGTCGTCATCATCGGCATCTGGGTCATGATGCAGCTCGCCGAGATACTGCAGTTCTCGATCGGGGGGCTGGTGGCGCCGGCCACCGTGGTCGGCGCCGCGCTGGGTTTCGGCGCGCAGCAGTTGGTCAGGGACCTGCTGTCCGGCTTCTTCATCCTGGTGGAGCGCCAGTACGGCTTCGGAGACCTGGTGACCATCACCGTCGTGTCCGCGACGGACGCGACCGGCACGGTCGAGAACGTGACGCTGCGGGTCACCCGGCTGCGCTCACCCGATGGCGAAGTGTTGACCATCCCCAATGGGCAGATCGTCAAGGTGGTCAACCTGTCCAAAGACTGGGCACGCGCGGTGGTGGACATCCCGGTGTCGACCAACGCCGACCTCAACCGGGTCAACGAGGTCTTGCATCAGGAATGCGACCGCGCGATGGACAACCCCGTGCTGGGCCAGTTGCTGCTGGATGCACCCACGGTGATGGGTGTGGAGAGCATCGAAGTCGACACGGTCACCCTGCGTATGGTGGCCCGCACGCTGCCCGGCAAGCAGTTCGAGGTCGGCCGGCAGCTGCGCGTCCTGGTCATCCGGGCGCTGGCCCGCGTCGGGATCGTGACCGCGGCGGATGCGACGGTCGGCCTGGTCGAAGACCCCTCGGTGCCGGCCGCCCAGGCCGCCGAACAGCAAACCGACGATGAAGTCCAAGGTGCGGTGCAGAAGCGTTGAAGTTCACCCTGAACATCCTCGAGAAGCGCGGCGACGGCGACGACAAGGATGCGGAGCATCGCTGGCCCAATTACGTGTTCGGCGGGCGGATGCGCACGTCGACGCTCGTACTGATCATCGCTTTCTTCCTGGCGTGGTGGGTCTACGACACCTACCGCCCGGAGCCGGCACCCAAGCCGCCGGCCCAGCAAGTGGTGCCGCCGGGTTTCGTGCCCGATCCCAACTACACCTGGGTGCCCCGTAGCCGGGTGCAGGCGCCCCCGGCGACCGTCACCTACACGCCGACGTCGACGAGTACGCCGGCACCACCCCCGCCACCGCCGCCGCCGGTGACGACGACCACGACCACGACGCAGCCGTTCCAGCTGCCGCAGCTGCCGTGCATCCTGCCGGCGCCGTTCTGCCCGCCCAGCTCAAGCCCGGCCACACCGACGCCGCAGCAACCGCAACCGGGGCCCGGCCCGGTGCCGAGTTCGCCGCCGCCGGCCAGTTGACTTCGCTTGCCAGCGAAATTCACCGCTACACTGGCGTGCCGTGATGATCACCCTGGACCATGTCAGCAAGAAGTACAAAGCGTCGGCCCGTCCGGCGCTGGAGGACGTCAACGTCAAGATCGACAAGGGTGAATTCGTCTTCCTGATCGGCCCGTCGGGCTCGGGCAAGTCGACGTTCATGCGGCTGCTGCTCGGCGCCGAGAACCCGACCAGCGGCGACGTCCGGGTGTCGAAGTTCCACGTCAACAAGCTGCGCGGTCGGCACGTCCCGAAGCTGCGCCAGGTCATCGGTTGCGTTTTTCAGGACTTCCGCCTGTTGCAGCAAAAAACGGTGTACGAGAACGTCGCGTTCGCGTTGGAAGTGATCGGCAAACGACCCGACGCGATCAACCGGGTGGTGCCCGACGTGCTGGACACCGTCGGCCTGTCCGGCAAAGCCAATCGGTTGCCCCACGAGTTGTCCGGTGGTGAGCAGCAGCGGGTGGCGATCGCCCGCGCGTTCGTCAACCGGCCGCTGGTCCTGCTGGCGGACGAGCCGACGGGCAACCTCGACCCTGACACCAGTAAGGACATCATGGATTTGTTGGAGCGGATCAACCGCACGGGGACGACGGTGCTGATGGCAACGCACGACCACCACATCGTCGACTCGATGCGCCAGCGCGTCGTCGAATTGTCGCTGGGCAGGCTGGTTCGTGACGAGCAGCGCGGCATCTACGGGATGGACCGCTAAGTGCGCTTCGGTTTCCTACTCAACGAGGTTCTGACCGGACTTCGCCGCAACGTCACCATGACGGCCGCGATGATCCTGACGACCGCGATCTCCATCGGCCTGTTCGGCGGCGGTCTGCTGGTGGTCCGGCTGGCCGACAATTCACGCGAGATCTATCTCGACCGCGTCGAGACGCAGGTGTTTCTGACCGACGACATCTCGGCCAACGACACCACGTGTGCGTCCGCGCCGTGTAAAGGGTTGCGCGAGAAGATCGATGCACGCCAAGACGTCAAATCGGTGCGCTTCGTCAACCGCCAGGACGCCTACAACGACGCCATCAAGAAGTTCCCGGAGTTCAAGGACGTGGCGGGCAAGGACTCGTTTCCCGCGTCGTTCATCGTCAAGCTGAACAACCCCGAACAGCACGCGGAGTTCGATGCCGCGATGCAGGGCCAGCCCGGGGTGCGCAGCATCCTCAACGAGAAGGACCTCATCGACCGCCTGTTCGCCGTGTTGGACGGCCTGCGCGATGCCGCGTTCGCCGTCGCGCTGGTGCAGGCGGTCGGAGCGATCCTGTTGATCGCCAACATGGTGCAGGTCGCCGCGTACACCCGGCGCACCGAGATCGGAATCATGCGGCTGGTCGGTGCCAGCCGCTGGTACACCCAGCTGCCTTTTCTGGTGGAAGCGATGCTGGCCGCGTCCATCGGTGTCGCCATCGCCGTGCTCGGTCTCATGTTGGTCCGTGCATTGTTCCTGGACAACGCGCTGAGCCAGTTCTACCAAGCTCA
The DNA here is from genome assembly GCF_001673055.1 of Mycobacterium sp. 1245801.1. Classification (NCBI taxonomy): domain Bacteria; kingdom Bacillati; phylum Actinomycetota; class Actinomycetes; order Mycobacteriales; family Mycobacteriaceae; genus Mycobacterium; species Mycobacterium sp. 1245801.1. Next base: position 77,127 of record NZ_LZKY01000217.1, on the reverse strand, counting down.
TCTGATCGCCAAGGTCGACTACGCCGACATCCTCTATATCTCGCCGTGGTTGTTCCTGCTCGGCGTGTCGATGGCGGCGGTGACGGCGTACGCGACCTTGCGCCTCTATATACGGCGGTAGCTGTGGCCAAGGGTTCCGGCCGAGCCAAGGCGGCGGGCGGCAAAGGTGGCAGCAAACAGGTTATCGCCACCAATCGCAAAGCGCGACATAACTATTCGATCATCGAGTTGTTCGAGGCCGGGGTGTCTTTGCAAGGCACTGAGGTGAAAAGCCTTCGGCTGGGCCAAGCATCGTTAGCTGACGCGTTCGCAACGATCGACGACGGCGAAGTTTGGTTGCGTAACTTGTACATTCCCGAGTATCAGCACGGTAGCTGGACCAATCATGAACCGCGTCGCAACCGAAAGTTGTTGTTACATAGGCAACAAATCGACAGACTGGTGGGCAAGATACGAGATGGTAACCTCGCCTTGATGCCGCTGTCGCTGTATTTCTCTGAGGGCAAGGTCAAAGTCGAGCTGGCCCTCGCGCGCGGTAAAAGGGCTTATGACAAGCGCCAGGACATGGCGCAACGTGATGCACAGCGTGAGGTGGTCCGTGAAATGGGACGTCGAGCAAAGGGCATGACCTGATCGGGGCGGCTTACGCCCAGCTGTCGGCCGTCACCTACGGCGTCAGCGATTTCGTGGGCGGCGTGGCAGCGCGGCGAGTGGCCGCGCTGCGCGTCATGCTGGTCGCCTACCCGATCGAGACGCTGTTGCTGGGCGTGATGGCCGTGTTCGTCGGCGGGCCTGTTCACCTCGGTGCCGTCGTGTGGGGATGCCTCTACGGCATCGGCATGGCGTTCGGCATGTGGGCGTTCTTCGCGGCGCTGGGCTCCGGCCCGATTTCGGTGGTCTCGCCGTTGGCGGCGGTGCTCAATGCCGCGGTGCCGGTAGCGGTGGGCATGGCGTTGGGGGAGCGGCCGGGGCAGGCGGCCCTGGTGGGCGTCGTCCTGGCGCTGGCCGCGGTGATGCTCGTCAGCCGCGAGGCTCCCGTGGAGGGAACGCCATACCGGTTCACTCCAAAAGTGGCCTGGCTCACAGTGGTTGCGGGTTCGGCGATGGGGCTGAACCTGGTGTTCCTGCACCAGGCGCCGCACGTGTGCAAGCTGTGGCCGCTGGTGTTCGCCCGCGTGGCGGCCAGCCTGGTCGTGTTCGCCATGGCCAAAACCAGCCAGAACCTGGCGATGCCGCGCGGCCGCCCGCTCAAGCTGGCCGTGGCCGTCGCCGTGCTGGACATCTTCGCCAACATCACCATGCTGGCCGCGCTGCACACCTGGCTGCTGTCGCTGGCCAGCATCCTGATTTCGCTGTATCCGGCCGCGACGGTCGTGCTGGCGATGGTGGTACTGCGCGAGCGGGTGACCCGCTTGCAGGGGATCGGCATGGTGCTCGCCATGGGATCGGTGGCGATGATCGCCTCGGCCTGACGGTTGTGCCGCCGCCTAATATTGGGCAGTTGGCACGTATCACGACCGGGAGATGGCGTTGGGTGCGTTTGAGACCGAAGATCCCGTCATTCGCTCGCTGTCGGACGCGGTGGACAAAAGCCCCGACGTGATCGAGCTGCGGTTGCATCTGGCCGGCCTGCTGGCGGACAAAGGCCGCTACGCCGAGGCGCTGGGCCATTGCAGCACGGTGTTGACGCAGGACGCCGGCAATGTCAACGCGCTGAGCCTGTTGCAACGGTGCAGCGCCGCGCTGGCGGCGCCGCCGGCCGAAGCGTCCGCACCGGTTGCAAATCAGCCTGCTGGAAACGAAAGCTTCGACTGGTCGAGCGCCGAACAGGAAGTGGCCGACATCATCGAGCCCGCCTTCGTCGAGCAACCCCCTGACGCGGTCAACGAAGACGACTTCGACGTAGTGCAGCGCGTTCGTGTCCGGTTGGATGATGTCGCGGGCATGGATGAAGTCAAACGACAGCTGGACCTGTCGTTGCTCGGCCCGATCCGCAATCCCGAACTAATGAAGGCGTTCAAGGTGTCCGCGCGCGGCGGGTTGTTGCTGTACGGACCACCGGGTTGCGGCAAGACATTCATCGCCAAAGCCGTCTCGGGTGAGTTGGGGGCGAACTTCTACCAGGTGGGCATCGCCGACGTCCTGCACCAGTGGTTCGGCAACAGCGAACGCAGCATCCGCGCCGTCTTCGACACGGCCCGGCGCAACGCGCCCTGCGTGTTGTTCTTCGACGAAGTTGATGCATTGGGACACCGGCGCTCCGCGCTGAGCGGCAGCTCGGGTTTGCGGCCGGTGGTCAACACCTTGCTCGAGGAGATGGACTCAGCCAGCTCCGTCAACGACGGTGTCTATGTGCTGGGCGCCACCAACGCACCATGGGACGTCGATCCCGCGCTACGCCGCCCCGGCCGATTCGACCGGATGATCTTTGTCGGCTTGCCCGACACCGGGGCCAGGGCCGGGATCGTGCGGTCGCATCTGCAAGACCGGCCCGTCGCGGGCATAGACCTCAAGTCGATCGCCAACCGCACCGATGGCTTTTCTGGCGCCGACCTGGCCTACGTGTGCGAGACCGCAACCCAGTTGGCCATGGCGGATTCGATGCGCAGCGGTCAGGTCCGTCCGGTCACCATGGCCGACATCGACACCGCCATCGCGCAGATCCGGCCCAGCACCGGACCCTGGTTTGAGACCGCCCGCAACGTCGTCGAGTTCGCCAACGGCGACGGAACCTACGACGAACTGGCGAAGTACATGCGCCGCAAAAAGATTCGGTAATCTTCGGTGACTTCGGAGCCTGGATTAGGGCGATACGACGAGGTCATCCGAGTCGCAGACGCCTATATCGACGCCAGAAAATACGAAAGCGCACGCGAGATCCTGAGCCGGTCGCTCTCGCAAAGCCCCAACGATCCCGCCCTCCTTGCGTCCTACGCCCGCGCCGAACTCGCGCTCGGCAATTATTCGGGCGCGGCGCGCAGCGCATACGCCGCCTTGGCCGGCGCACCCGACTCCGAGTTCGCGATGCGACTGTATGCGTTGGCGCTATTCAACCTTGGTCGCCAGTATGACGGCCTGTGGATGGCTTGGCGAGCGGTCACATCACACCCGAATGAGCCTGCGCCACTGCGCCTTTACGCATTGCTATTGCAGAAAGCGTGGCAGTTGCGCTCGGCGCTGGATGTCATCGAGCGCGCGCTACGGCTGGATCCGCAAAGCGTCGACGCGCACATCCGGCGCGGTTCGATTCTGCATGCCATGGGCCGACGGGATGAGTCCGAGGTTTCGTATCGAGCGGCGCTGCAGCTGGATCCCGCGAACGCCGAGGCCCTCAACGATTTGGCGGTTCACCGACTGGGGCGCTTCAAGTTTGGACGCGCCCTTCAGGGGTTTCTCGGTGCCGCCGGAAGCGATCCTGGCTATGGGGCGTTGAGTCGGCGCAATATCGGGGTCGTTCTCCGAAAGGTGCTCACCCTCGTGACCGTTGGCGCGGGGCTGTTGAGCGTGTGCCTCGCTATCACCGCCGGGGCCTACGACGAGGGCCATCCGACCGCGTTGGCGCGCGTCGGTGTCGGCCTGCTCAGCGGGGTTTTGATCGCCGTGTTGTGGTGGCTGCTTCGCACGATCCCGCGCCGGGTGTTCGTTGCCGTCCTGCGCGAGCAGCACTTCTTCGCACTTCGTCTCGCCCATGCGGGAATGGCCGTCATCGCCGGGGCATGGGTCACGTTTTGTCCGTGGCCCGCCGGGTGGATCGCAGTCGGCGGGCTGCTGGCAGTCAGTGCCCTTGTCATTATCCGAATCGGTCTCTTCATCGGAAAGTAAGCGGCCTACGATCCGACCATGGCCGATCGCCCCGTCACCAAACTCGACAAGTCCACCGTGCTCACCGGTCTCTTCGCGGTGTGGGACGACATCGATGCGCTGTTGGGCGGGCTCTCCGAAGCGCAATGGCGGGCGGCCAGCCCGCTGCCCGGCTGGGACGTCAAGGCCCTGGTGTCGCACATGATCGGGACCGAGTCGTTCCTTGCCGGCATCGCAGCGCCCCAGCCCGATGTCGACGTCTCCGCGTTGGAGCACGTGCGCAACGACGTCGGCGTGATGAACGAGTGCTGGGTCCGCCATCTGAGCGCGCACGCCGACGCCGATGTACTGGAAAGCTTCCGGGCGATCACCACCGACCGGCGCGAAGCGCTGACGACCATGTCCGACGACGAGTGGGACGCGGTGACGATGACTCCCACCGGCCCGGATTCCTACGGCCGGTTCATGCGAATCCGGGTGTTCGACTGCTGGATGCACGAAGAAGACATTCGCGTGGCGTTGGGGCGCCCGCCGTCCGATGACGAGCTGGCCGGCCCGGCGGCCTCGCTGGCCGTCGACGAGATCGCCGCGACGATGGGTTACGTGGTGGGAAAGCTGGCCAAGGCGCCCGAGGGCTCACGCGTCCAGTTCGACCTCACCGGCCCGCTGGCCCGCACCATCCGGGTCAGCGTGGACGGCCGGGCCGCGGTGGTCGACGACTTCGGCGGCCAACCACCGACGGCGACGATCCGGCTGGACGGGCTGCAGTTCACCAGGCTCGCCGGCGGCCGCCCGATGTGTCCCGCCCGTCCCCACGACGTCGACCTCGACGGCGACAGAGCCGTGGCCGCCCAGGTCGTCGAGCACCTCAACTTCGTGATCTGATCGCAGCGCAGCGGGGAAGATAATCCCGTTGCCGCTGGTTGATAGGCAGGTACCATGGATGTTCCTGCCGAAAGTCGGTGGGGCGCGAGGGGCTGAAAGGTTTCGACTTCGCGCATCGAATCAAGGGAAGCGTGCCGGTGCAGGCAACTGACCACCGTAAGCGTCGTTGCAAACAGATAAGCGCCGATTCACATCAGCGCGACTACGCTCTCGCTGCCTAAGCGACAGCTAGTCCGTCAGACCGGGAAAGCCCTCGACCCGGACCCTGGCGTCAGCTAGAGGGATCCACCGATGAGTCCGGTCGCGGGACTTATCGGGACACCAACAGCGACTGGGATCGTCATCCTGGCTTGTTCGCGTGACCAGGAGATCCGAGTAGAGACATAGCGAACTGCGCACGGAGAAGTCTTGAGGGAATGCCGTAGGACCCGGGTTCGATTCCCGGCAGCTCCACTACAGAATGTGCTGTTCAACGCGGGGATTCGCTACGCGCCGCAGCTAGGTCATGCGACCTCGGGTTGGATCATGGGCCGGGTGAGCGGCTTTAATCGTCATACGCCGGCGACGCGGAGTTGTGCACGCCGGAGGCCGCATCAAGATGAGGAGCTCCCATGACCTATCGCCGCCTTGCTTCGGCGCTCGGCGCGGTATTGGCGGCGGCCGTCATTCCGGTCCAGGCCCATGGCGAGCCGCCGACGAAGTGTCTGACCAACACTCCCAAGGGCAAGCAGGTCTACGTGCCCTGCGATCTGCTCAACGCCGGTGCCAATTTCCCGCCGGGGCAGCGTTGCCCTCCACCGATCGAGCAGTACCCGAAAGATGTGGCGGACTGGTGTGGCGAGGGTCCGGGTCTTGCGAGCACGACTCCTACGACTCCGACGAGTCCGGCGACGCCTACGAGCCCGACGAGTCCCACGACGCCTACCAGTTCCACGACTCCTACGAGCCCGACGACTCCTACCAGCTCTGTGCGGCCTACGAGCTCGACGACCCCGACGAGCGCTACGACCACAACGAGTCCCACGAGCCCGGCGGCCCCGGGCAATGCAGGGTGACGACGCCTCGACGCGGGACCAACACTCCTTGCGCGCGGGATCAAGGCGGTTGTCGGTGAGCGGCATGCCGTTTGGTGCCGGCGCCGCACGGCCAGCTCTCAGCACTTAATAGCTGCGCCGAATCCTCACTGCGCGTTGGCATCTCAGTGCAGCGCTGGCAGATTATGCAGTGAAGGCGCCGCCGCCCTGGGTGTGATCGACACTGGGCGCCGGCTGCCGGCAGCCGGTCCCGGCGTCCCGCCAGAACTCACCCGGGTGAGACACCGCTGGGGTGATGACGGCTCACCCCGCCGGACAGCAGACTTGGTCCCAGTTCAACGTCGACGTATCGGCGTCCGGTGTCGTCGCCAAGGCTGCAACTTTCCTTGCCGGGCAAGGCGGAAATCGCCCAGCGGAAGTCGTCGAGAGAGCTCAGCGGAGAGGGACTCACCATGCACTTTGTTTCCAAGAAGGTCGTTGTCGTCGGTGGCAGCGCCGGCATGGGCCGGCAGGTCGCGATCGACGTCGTCGAGCACGGCGGCAGCGCAGTGATCATCGGACGTTCGAAGGCGCGGGTCGATGACACCGTCACCGAGCTGACCAGCCGCGGTGACGAGGCCTGGGGCATCACCGCCGAGCTGACCGATCGCGCCGCGGTCGCCGACGTGCGGCGCGCGCTCGCCGAACAGCACGGCGACGCGACGCTGTTGGTCAACGCGGCCGGCTTCTTCATTCCCAAGGCGTTTCTCGACTACGACGCACCGACTTACGACTCGTACATGGAGCTCAACTACGCCTTGTTCTTCCTGACGCAGACCGTCGTCGAGGGGATGATCGCCAAGGGTGAGGGCGGGGCCATCGTCAACATCGGCAGCATGTGGGCACATCAGGCGATCGGCCTGACCCCGTCGTCGGGATACTCGATGCAAAAGGCCGGCCTGCACGCGCTGACCCATAATCTGGCCATCGAGCTTGCCGGGCACAACATTCGGGTCAACGCGGTGGCACCGGCCGTCGTCAAGACCCCGCTCTACGAGGGCTTCATCCCGAAGGACGAGATCGATGCCACGCTTGACACTTTCGCGCCGCTTCACCCGCTCGGACGGGTCGGCGCCCCCGCCGACGTCGCCAACGCCGTCACGTATCTGCTCTCCGATGCGGCCAGTTGGGTAACCGGCGCGATTCTCAACGTCGACGGCGGCATCATGGCCGGCCGCAACTAGCACGACACCGGATCGAAATGTCAAGCGCAACAACACAACGCACGAACGAAGGAGATCCTGTGTCGCACAGATACAGCAAGCGCCCGGCAGCGGTCGACGCGTTGAGCCCCGAGCAATACCACGTCACCCAGGAGAACGGCACGGAGCGTCCTTTCACCGGAGAGTACTGCGACAACCATGAACCCGGCATCTACGTTGACATTGTTTCGGGCGAACCCCTTTTCGCCTCGGTGAACAAATTCGACAGCGGAAGTGGCTGGCCCAGCTTCACCCAGCCCATCGACCCGGACAACCTTATCGAGCGGCGCGACCGCAGCCATTTCATGGATCGGGTGGAGGTGCGGTCTGTCCACGCCGACAGCCACTTAGGGCACGTATTCACCGACGGTCCAACGGAAGCTGGCGGGTTGCGTTACTGCATCAACTCGGCGGCCCTGCGATTCATCCACCGCGATGACCTCGAAGCCCAGGGCTATGGCCAATATCTGCACTTGTTCACCAATGATGCATCGGAGCGAGACCAAGTCGGCATGAGCAGGAACCGTGACTGAACACAAGATAGCTGTGCTCGCCGGCGGGTGCTTCTGGATTATGGAGGACCTGTTCCAAAGGCAGCCCGGTGTGTCGTCCACCCGAGTCGGCTACACCGGCGGCGGCAACACGCATCCCACCTACCGCAATCACCCCGGCCACGCAGAAGCGCTCGAAATCACCTACGACCCGGACGAGACCGATTACCGGGCACTGCTGGACTTCTTCTTCCAGATTCACGACCCGACCACGACGGACCGTCAGGGCATTGGCGTCGGAACCAGTTATCGGTCGGCAATTTTTTATCTGGACGACGAGCAAAAACAAATCGCAGTGCAGACCATCGCAGACGTCGAGGAATCAGGCCGGTGGCTCGGAACGGTTGTCACCGAGGTGAACCCGGCAGGCGAGTTTTGGGAAGCCGAACCCGAGCACCAGAACTACTTGCAGCGCTACCCATCCGGCACGGCGGCACATGTCAAGGCGATGTAATAACGACATGGGCTCGACGACGGGATGACTCAGAACGCGAACCTCGCGGCACTATCGGCAGCGGGGGTGTCGGTGTGGCTGGATGACTTGTCCCGCGACCTACTGCGATCGGGCAGGCTGCGGCAACTGATCGACACCAGAAGCGTTGTCGGCGTGACCACCAACCCGTCGACATTTGAGCGGGCGCTTGCCCACAGCAACCTCTACGGCGAGCAGATCGCCGAGCTGACCGCGCGTGGCGTCGCGATGGACGTCGCGGTCCGCACGGTGATCACCGATGACGTCCGAGCGGCCTGCGATGTGCTGCACCCGCAGTGGGAGGCCTCCGACGGTATCGATGGCAGGGTGTCCCTCGAAGTCAATCCACTGGATGCGCACAACTGCGATCGAACACTCATGCAAGCAATCCAACTGGCCGAAATCGTCGACCGACCTAACGTATTCATCAAGATACCGGCGACCGCGGCGGGGTTGCCCGCAATCACCGCGGCATTGGCCAGAGGTGTCTCGGTCAACGTGACGTTGATCTTCTCTGCGGATCGTCACCGGGCGGTGATGGACGCGTACCTGACCGGTATGGAGGCCGCACGCTGCGCGGGCGCTGATCTATCCCGGATCCATTCGGTAGCTTCGCTTTTCGTCTCCCGGGTAGACACCGAGGTCGACGCGCGTCTGGAGAAAATCGGCACCGCGGAGGCACTCGCACTCCGCGGGCAAGCAGGCATCGCCAACGCGCGGTTGGCCTATGCGGCCTACCAGCAGGTCTTTGAAGCCGAGCCGCGCTACACCGCGTTGCGCGCCGCGGGCGCTCGTGTGCAGCGTCCGCTGTGGGCCTCCACCGGTGTGAAGAACCCCGCGTATCCCGACACGATGTACGTCACCGAGCTGGTGGCGCCGAATACGGTCAGCACTATTCCGGCGGCGACATTGGAGGCGCTGGCCGACCACGGCGTCATCAAGGGTGACACCATCACTGGCAAGTCGGCACAGGCCCAGGAAGTGTTGGATCGGCTGAGCGCGATCGATATCGATCTGCCCAACGTGTTCGCGGTGCTCGAACACGACGGGGTGGGCAAGTTCGCAGCCTCCTGGCTACGGTCGGTTCAGCGCTGAACGCACCCGGGCGCGCCGGCTTCTCGTTGTAGGCCACCCCGTCGGCGCGGAATGTCAGTGCGGCGGGGCGACTGTCGTCTTTCGGCGGGTCGCGTCGATGGCGTCGACCAGGAGCCACAGTGCCAGGCCGAAGAGCGCGATGTCCTTCATCAAGAACTCTCCGTCGGCGGACAAAACGGGAAAGCCACCAGCGGACGCCTCACCGACCCCGGGGGTCGTGACCATGAAACTCAATGTGGTCAGGAAGAACAGCGATGCGAGAGCACCACCCACCACGGAAGCCTTGGGCCACCATGGCTTGACGGCCAGCAATGCTGCGGTGACCAGTTCCACGGATCCGTTCAATCGGCCGAAGGCATCGATCGACATGCTTTCGTAGACCCAACTCAAGAAGGGGCTGTTGGCCATCCAATGCGAAATCCCCTGGGACTCATAAGACGTGAATTTCATGAGGCCGAACCAGACCAGAACTATCACCAGGCCATATCGTGCGACGAGTGGCGCGATGTCGGTCGTTCGAGGCTTTTCTGGCCGGTCAGTCATCACGGCGGTGGCCTCACTCTGTGACATGTGTTTTCCGTTCTGTGTGTACGCGTTTCATTGCGTGGACGCTGCCGGGCATCCGGGCGGTTTCGGTTGCAGCTCAGATCAGCGACCACTATCTGCGCGCGGCGGGTGAGTTGTCCTCATCCGCCGAGGAAATTCACCCGGGCGAGGGGCAATAATCCGTTACGTGACACAGTCTCTCGGCCGTGACGTGACGCGCCGGGTTCATCCCGCGCACGCCGGCTCCGGCAGGTCCAGGTCGGCCTTCGTCAAACGGTAGACCTGAAGCGTCAGGTTGTAGTACTTGTCGGTCTCGCCGACCCAGTCCATTCCCACCCGTCGGGCGGTAGCCACACCGCGGCGATTGTTGGGTCGCACGACCGCAAAGACCTCAGTAACACCGAGGTTTTCGAATGCCTGGTGTGCGATCGCGTGACCCGCTTCCGCGCCGTACCCGTGTCCCCAGGCCTTCGGCGACAGCTGCCAACCGATTTCTAAATCCGTGCCGCCCGGCGGCAGCGGAAGCAGGGCCACGCCCCCGATCACCTCGCCGGAGTCCCCATCGGTGATCGCCCACCGGCCCACCGGCAGCCTGCTCGGATCGCTTTCGGCGATCCACGCCGCCAGAACGCGTCGCATTTCGGCCCCATCGACGATGGGGGACAAGGCCGGACACAGCCAACGCGCCACTTCGGGCGCACCGTAAATCGCATACGCGGCGAGATCGTCGTCGAGCCGCCATGGCCGCAACGCCAACCGGGCCGTCCTGACCCGCCGGGTGTCGGGGTCCCATTCGACGTGACGATGCTCAACCATTCCCGTTCCTAGCGTTGTCCGCTCGCACCGGGCAGCGGCCTGGTCATTGCTCGAAGGCTGCCCCCGCGTGGGGTGAGTTGTCATCACCCCGACCGCTGGCTCACCCGGGTGAGGATCACCGCTAGCGAACTACAACAGGCCGAGTTCTCGCGCCCGGCTCACCGCCGCGCCGCGGTGCTCAACGCCCAGCTTGCGGTACACGGCGCGCTGATGGGTCTTCACGGTGTTGAGCGAGACGTAAAGCCGCTCACCGATTTCACGTCGCGATAACCGGGTGGCGAGCAGGCGAAGAACCTCAAGCTCCTTGGGGGTCAGCTCGTCGCAGAGCGCGCGCCTCTGGTTGCGCGAATCAGCTGCGACGCCCGTGCTCCGCTCGGCAGAGGCGAGCAGCGTCGAGACGATGCCCGCGTCCGGGCAATCGCGCACCAGGGTGCCGACCTCTTCGAGGATGGCCTGCGCGGCCCGTTGGTCGCCGAGTTTCTCGAGTATCTCCGCTCTGACCGACTGTGCCTTGGCCACCTCGAGGATCGCTCCGCCTTGGCGGGCCGACATCACCGCCATGTCGGCGGCGGCCGCCGCCGCGGTGGTGTCACCGCGCTGACGGAGGACTTGGGCCGCGGCAAGCGACACCGCCCCGTCCACGAAGTGTTGCGCGTCCGCCAGGTTTTGGGAGCCACCCGAAGCCTCGCGGATCTGGCGTTCGGCGTCTGCCAGTTGTCCACGTTCGGCCGAGATCAGCGCCAGATAGCCCAACGCGTAGATGCGGGCGCGGCGATCGCCCACCTTCTCGGCGAGCTGCACGGCCCGCTGGAAGGCGGCTTGCGCCTCGGACATGTTGTCCGAAAAGTACAGCGCGGAACCATAAATGCAATAGGCGCGCGATTGGCCCAGCGGCGCTTCGCCGAAATCGAGGGTGATCGCCCGGGCGGCGGTCTCGAGGGCCGCGGCGACGTCAGCCGTCTTGAACGAGTGAATCGCGCGCAACAGGACAACTTGAGAACTGATGGCCTGGCCCTCTGGGGTGTCGGTCGCGGATCGAGTCTCGGCCGCCTCGATCCACTCGGCGGCGTCATCGAGTTGGCCGACGCTCAAAGCGATCCAGGCCCGGGCCACGCTCAGCCGCGGATCCCGTAAGACGGTCTCCTCGGGAAGCAGATCGAGGTAGCCGGAGATGGTCGATACGCCGCCCCCGCTGAACTCGTCGGCCCAGTCCGCCGCGATCAGCTCGACACTGCGGGCGATGTCGCCGGCAGCGAGCAGGTGCCGCACCGCCTCATCGACGAGCCCCTCGGCCTCGAACCACGTCGCGGCTCGGCGGTGCAGTTCGGCGACGAGATCGGGCTCGGCGCGGCGTAGCTCGGTGCGCAGCAACTCTGCGAACAACTGGTGATAGCGATACCAGTGACGCGACGTGTCCAGCGGCACCACAAACAGGTTCTCGCGCTCGATCTTCTGCAAGACCGAGGCCGAGCCGGAGGTTTGCAGCACCGCGTCGCAGAGCGCACCGCTGAGTCGTCCCAGGACCGACGTGCGTAACAAAAAGCCGCGGAGGTCCGCCGGCTGGCCGTCGAGCACCTCGGCCATCAAGTAGTCGACGATATGACGGTTGTCGCCTGCGAACGTCTTGATGAACGCGGCGGTATCGGCACGACCGGCAAGCGAGAGGGCGGCAAGGTAAAGACCGGCGGCCCATCCTTCGGTGCGCTGGTGCAACAGATGAATGTCGTTGGGGGCCAATCCCAATCCGATGACATCGTTCAGCAGATGGTGCGCCTCAATCGGCCCGAAACGTAAATCATCGGTTCGCACCTCGGCAAGCTCACCGCTGGCCCTCAGCCGAGCCAACGGCAACATCGGATCGGATCGGGTTGCCAACACCAGGTGCAGGTTCGCCGGCATGCGGCTGATGAAGAACGCAAGCTGCTCATGTACCGCTCGACCTACCACCTGATGGTAGTCATCAAGAATGAGTACGACCGGGTTGGCGATCGTGTCCAGATCGTTCAGCAGGGTAGGGAGGACGACCTGCACTGGGTCGGCGCCCATCGCTAGCAGTTCAACCGCGCGAATCCCCGTGCCAGGACTGACCTTTTGCAGCGCAGCGACCGCGTACATCCAAAACCACACCGGGTCGTTATCGGAGGAGTCAAGCGACAGCCACGCGAACCGCTCGTCCTCGCCCGCACCCGACGCCCACTGCGCAAGCAATGTGGTCTTGCCCCAGCCCGCCGGCGCACTCAGCAGGGTCAGCTTGCGGCGACGTCCGGCCGTTAGAGCGTCCAGCAGGGCGCCACGGTGAACGAGCTGCGCCCCAATGGCGGGGACGTGCAGCTTGGTGGCGAGCAGGACTGCTCGCGCAGTGGCTTCTCCAATGGCGTTGTCGCTGCGCCCAGCCGAGCCGCTCATGTCCGAACTCCGCGAATCTGTTGAATCCAGCAGGCGGGCGGCAAAAGTCGGCGTCGATGCGTCCGTAGTGGACGTAACCGCCTCGGCATCCCAGTGTGCCCTTGCGGGGCCGCCCGGACTCGTTCCGCTCGCTAATCGCGGCAATTCTATTGGATCAGGGGCGTTGTCCGGAAATGCCGCGGGCGCATGTCGGCGGTGCCCGTTTGGGCGGGCGGACGCCCGTCGTGTCAAGGGCTCAATGGTCGTCTCGTGAGCCGCGCTCACGCTGTGCCCACTCACCGCACTTCTCCCTCTTGGCTCGCCGAAACGTCAGCTCCCGCAACAGATCACACAACCACCCGCCCGCCGCCAGTCGTCGGCGTTCTCATGGTCGTCGGGACACCAATACGTAACCACCGACGCCGAAAACCACCGGCATCATCATCAAGATTCCCAACAGTGTGCTCATCATCGTCTTCTCAACCCTCTGCGCATTTGCGCTCCGGTGCCGGTTCGTTCGTGAGTCGTGGCGATCCGAAGCGCAATGACTACGTTGGCACCGCGGGTACGGCCGTCGCCATCGCCCGGCGGGTGATCTTTAGCTCCGGGGTGGTGTATGCCTAGTGGCCATGGTTTTTGACGGACCGGTCAGTCGGCGCCGTGGATGAGCTGGGTCAATTGGGTGCGGGATGTGATGCCGAGTTTGGTGAAGGCGTTGCGTAGGTGGGTTTTGACGGTGTGGGGGGACAGGTGCAGTTGCTGTGCGACGGAGCGGTTGGTTGCGCCTTGGGCGATGAGGTGGACGACGGTGAGTTCGGAGTCGGTGAGGCTGTCCCAGCCGGTTTTTGCCCGTGGGTGGTTGACGATGCGGCGTTCGACGCCCAGTCGGCGTAGCGCGCGGCCGACTCGGCGGGCATCGGCGGTTGCTGCGCAGTCGATGTAGGTGTCGAATGCGGCGTTCAGTTGGTCGATTGCTGCGGTGTGGTGTTGTGCGCGAGCCAGTTCGGCGCCGGCGTCCTCGGCGGCGCTGGCGTAAAGAAGCGGGCGCGGCAAGGCGCGAAGCGACTCCGCGACGGCCACCAACGCCCGGGTATCGTGTTCGAGGATCGCGCGGGCATAGCCGGCCACCGCCGCGAACAGCGGCACCGCAGGCCGCTCACGTTCAAGCACCTCGGTGGCTTGCAGGACCCGCGCGCGCAAACCGGCATCACCGGCGGCCGAAGCCACCCGCGCACCCAGGATCAGTCGAACCAATGCGTGGGGGAAAAACGGTGTCGCCAGCAGGATGACGTCGCCGAGCCAGCGCATCGCATCATGAACGTCGTCGCGCTGCCACGCCGCCCGCGCGAGCACATACGCCGATCCCCGACGTATGCCGGCGGAGCCGGCGGAGTGGGCTTCGTGCGCGTCATTGACCATCTGTTGCAGCAAGTTCCGGTCATCGGTGTGCGCCGCCACCTCGGCGAGAATCACCGTGCGAAGCACGTCGTGCTCGGTGGCCCCCGTCCGCTGTGGTGGCGCAAGGCATTCCGTCGCGTCGCGGGCGGCCGACAGCCGGCCCGCAGCGAGGTGCACGAGCCCACTGAAGACGGCCCACAGAGAGAGGGCCATCGCGTTGCCCTCCCGGCTGGCTTGCTCTATGCCGTCGGTGACCTGGGCCGTCGCGTCGTCCAACCGGCCGACCACTGCCAGCAGGTTTGCGTTGTACATTCCGGCATAGGCGTGCGCCAACGCCGTTTCATTCGTGTGGGCGAGCGGACCAAGCTCTTCGAAACGGCGTAGTGCTCGGGCCGCGTATCCCTCACCGGCATCGAGCAAAGCGTGGGTCACGCCTGCCATGATCGTGGCCTCGAGATCACCGGTTACTGCCGCGGCCGAGGCCGCCTCGTCGGCGGCCTCCCGCCGTTGCCCACCTTCGTCGAACACCAGGTTGTACGCCAGCCACGCCAGATGCCGTGCCCGGGTGACCTCGCTGAGCCCGGGCAACTCGAGCGCCCGCCGATTCTCCTCCACCCGCCGCTGGTCAGTGTGCTTGGTGTGCACCGGAAGCCGGAGACGGATCTCGGCCTCCACTTCAGGCGACGCCGCCTCCGCGAGCGCCATGTCGGCCATTTCTTCGGCCTCGCCATAGCGACTGGCCCGGTTGAGCCACCCCACCGTTTCCGCGACCAGTGATCCACGCTCGGCGTCGTCGCCGGGCAACAGCTCCAACGCGCGCTTGCTCAGGTCGGCGGCCGCGCTCGCATCGCCGCGGCCGACCGATTGCGCAGCTCGGCGCAGCGCCTCGATCGCCTCCCGGTCTCCGGGCTCGGCGCTGCGTGCCAGTTGGGCAGCCACCTCGGCCGGCGCGGCGCCCATCGCCAGCATGACCGACGCCGACTGGCGCTCCATCGCCCGCCGTAACGATTGCGGCAACGACTGTCGGGTTGCCTCGCGCAGCAAGTCGTGCCGAAATCGCAATTGGTCACCGTCTTCGACGAAAAGATCCGCGCGCACCGCCTCCTCGAGCGCCGACAGCAGCGACGTCGGCGATCGCTCCAGCATCGCGGCCAGCAGGCCGGCCGAGAACCGGTCCGGCAGCACCGCGGCCACCCGGACCGCCTCTGAAGCGCCATCGGAGAGCAGTTCGAGTCGTTGATGCATACTGGCGCCCAGACGCCGTGGAAGCTCGTTACCGGTGGCCCCCACGCGCCCGCCGGTAACGTTCAGTCGGTCCTCCTCGCCCAGCCCCCCGACGAGCTCGCTGACCAAGAACGGATTTCCGTGCGCCTTGGCGGCCAGAGTCAGCAGCGACACATCGGCTTTCGCCCGCACGGCGTCGCAGACCATGTCGGCGACCGCCTCCGGCGTCATGGCCCCCAATCGCAAAAATGTGGCATTTGCGCGCTGCAGGACCGATAACGTCTCTTGCACCGCGGGTCCCCCGGCCCCGGTGCGGGCAGTCAAGACCCAGAGCACTGACGCGTCGGGCCGCGCGGTGGTGAGCGACCGCAGCGCCAACAGCGTGCCGTTATCGGCCCAGTGAACGTCCTCCAACACGATCGCCAGCGGTGTTTGTGCGGCCGCGGCATGAATCGCGTCGGCCAGATCGTGCACCACCCAGTAGCGGAGGTCGGCGGAGCCGCCCAGCCGGCGCAACGCCTCGGCGTCGCCCACCGGGGGATCGGCGTTGAGCGTGGCCATGAACAGCGAGAAAAACGGCACCGTCTGCTGGTACTCGAACGCCTCACCGAACAGCGTCCGTACCCCGGCTTTGTCGGCCAGCACCAACACCTCGGTCAGCAACCGACTCTTCCCGATGCCGGGCGGGCCTTCGATGACCAGCACGCCACCGCGCCCTTGGGCGACCGCGGTAACTAGCGAGCCGATCAGTTTCAGCTCGTCTGCCCGCCCTCGAATCGGCGGGGTGACCAAGCGCTGGCCGCCGACGTCAAATAGGCCGGTGGAAGGACCCATCGGGTGTCCTGTCTACGGTTTATTTAGCGGATTGCCGTTGCAGTGCACGTCATTGTAGGCCGCGCACGGTCGCCTAGCGATTTGCTGTAGGTCAGTCGGCGCCGTGGATGAGCTGGGTCAATTGGGTGCGGGATGTGATGCCGAGTTTGGTGAAGGCGTTGCGTAGGTGGGTTTTGACGGTGTGGGGGGACAGGTGCAGTTGCTGTGCGACGGAGCGGTTGGTTGCGCCTTGGGCGATGAGGTGGACGACGGTGAGTTCGGAGTCGGTGAGGCTGTCCCAGCCGGTTTTTGCCCGTGGGTGGTTGACGATGCGGCGTTCGACGCCCAGTCGGCGTAGCGCGCGGCCGACTCGGCGGGCATCGGCGGTTGCTGCGCAGTCGATGTAGGTGTCGAATGCGGCGTTCAGTTGGTCGATTGCTGCGGTGTGGTGTTGTGCGCGAGCCAGTTCGGCGCCGGCGTCCTCGGCGGCGCTGGCGTAAAGAAGCGGCCGCGAAGAGGAGTGGAGTAACTCGGCGGCAACCACTAATGCCCGGGCATCACGCTCGAGAATGCCGCGGATGTGTTGAGCGACGGTGCAGAACAACGGAACCGCCGAGTCGCGTCCGAGCACGGCAATGGCGTCCAGCAGGCGCGCGCGCAAGCCGGCATCACCGGCGGCTGACGCGACCCGCGCGGTCAAGGTCAGCTGGTCCAAGACGGCCGGCAAGAACGGTGTCATGAGTAGCGAGATGTCGTCGCCGAGCCAGCGAACCGCTTCATGAACATCGTCGCGTTGCCACGCCGCCAGTCCTAGCGCGCACGCCGCCCCGCGTCGTACGGCGGGTGAACCGTTGGAGTAAGCATCGCGCGCCTCATTCATGGTCTCTAACAACAAGGTTCGGTCGTCGGTGCGCGCCGCTACCTCCGCCAGGGTGAACATGCGCATCGCGTTCACAAACGTCGACCCCGGTCGCTCCGGCTTCGGCAACCGCTCGGTGGTAGCGCGGGCGGCCGACAGCCGGCCCGCGGCCGCCTGCACCACCCCCGCCATCAGGGCCCAGATGTGGAGCGCCATGCCGTCGCGTTCCTTCTGGGATGTTTCTGTGCCGTTCGCGACCAGCGTGGCCGCATCTTCCAGCCGTCCGGCCACGGCAAGCAGGTTTGCCAGGTGGCATCGGGCGAGGTTATGGGTAGTCATATCGCCCGCGGGGGGCAGGGCCTGGAGTTGCTCAACGCGGTGCAGGGCGCGGCCCGCGTACCCGTTCGCACAGTCGAGGTAGGCGAGTGCAACTCCCGAAAGGATCCTCGACTCGAGATCGCCGGTCGATGCGGCGGCGGCCGCCGCCTCGTCGGCTGCCGCGCTGTCTTGTCCGTGTTGGCCGTGCATCGTCAGGTTGTACGCCAGCCACCCCCGATGTCGTGCCTGGGTGACTTCGCTGAGGCCGGGCAACTGAAGCGCGCGGCGGTTCACTTCGATGTGTCGCGCGGTCGTATCTGTGATTGCCGTCCGAAGCCGCAGGAGGATCTTGGCCTGTTCTTCGGGCTGCAGCGTGGCGGACAGGGTGGAGCTGGCCAACCGTTGCGCCTCCTCGTAGCGGGTGGCCCGATTGAGCAGCACGATCGTTTCCGTCACGAGCGGTCCACGTCCCGAGTCTTGGGGTGGCATAAGTTCCAAGGCGCGCGTGCTCAGATCCGACGCTGCGCCCGGATCGCTATTAGCCACCGACTGTGCGGCTTCGCGCAGTGCGGCGATCGCGGCCTGATCGCCAACCTCAGCGCTGCGGGCGAGCTGGGTTGCCACCTCCTCGGGCGCCGCCCCCACGTCCAACATGACGGTTGCGGATTGCCGCTCCATCGCTCGGCGCAACGACTGGGGCAACGACTGCCGCGTCGCTTCGCGCAGCAGGTCGTGACGAAACTTCAGGTGTTCGCCCTCCTCAATGAGGAAGTCGGAGCGGACTGCCTCTTCTACCGCCGAGACCAGGGCGGCCGGTCGGTGTTCCAGCATCGCGGCGAGCAGGCGGGCCGAGAACCGGTCGGGCAGCACGGCGGCTACTCGCACGACTCGGCTCGCGATGTCGGAGAGCTGGTCGAGTCGTTGCTGCATGGTGTCGCCCAGTCGTCGTGGCAGTGCATCTCCGGTGGCGACCGCGCGGCCGCCGCTGACGTCGAGCCGGCCCTCCTCGTCCAGGCCTCGCAACAGCTCCGTCAGCAGGAACGGGTTGCCGTGTGCCTTATCGGCGAGACTGAGCAGCGACGCCTCGGCCCTGGCACGCACGGCGTCCTGCACAATGTCGGCGACCGCGCTCGGTGACATGGCCGTCAACCGCAGAAACGTGGCGTCATCGCGTTCCAGCGCGGTCAGCGTCTCGCGAACCGCCGGGCCGCCGGCGCCGGTTCGGGCGGTGAGCACCCACAGCACCGGGGCATCGGGCCTCGTCGCTGCCAGCGACCGCAGCGCCAGCAGCGTGGCGTTATCGGCCCAATGGATGTCTTCGAGGAGGATCACCAACGGTTTTCGGGATGCGGCCGCATGAATGGCGGCTTGTAAATCGCGCACCACCCAGTAGCGGAGATCGGCCGACGTGCCCAAGCGGCGCAAAGCCTCCGCATCACCGACGGGGGGATCCGCGCGCAGGGTCGCCATGAACAGCGAGAAAAATGGCACCGTCTGCTGGTACTCGAAGGCCTCGCCGAATAGTGCCCGCACACCGGCCTTCTCGGCGAGCGCCACGACCTCGGTCAGCAAGCGGCTCTTTCCGATGCCGGGCGGCCCCTCGATGACCAGTACGCCGCCGCGCCCCTGAGTGAGCGCCGCGATCAGCGTGCCGATCACCTTTAGCTCGCCCGTCCGCCCGCGAATCGGCGGTGTGCGCGGATTCCCCGACGCCCTCGCGGTGCTCACGCGAACCGCCCCCCACCGACGTGAAGTAGGCGGGCGGACGACTTCCAAGTTATGTGATCCACAGTTCTCGCCACCGCTAGCGCTGGCAATCAGTGTAAGCGTGTTCCTGCCCCACCTGGTGAACCGCCATTCGGCGCTGCATCCCCTGATCGCCGCTGCCGCAAGAGCAAACCGAGTGCGCGCGAGCAGCTCGAAACACTCGGCAAATCACCCGGGTGAATCAGTCGCGGGGGCGATGACCAAACGTCGCGCGCCGATTAATGCTGGCTTAACAACTGGCGAGCGGACGGTACGTGGAGCCGAACGCGTTTTCGGATCCGCGTGGGCGCCGCACAAGTGAGCAACGCCTCGCGATGACGTGGACGACCTGGCTGCGTTGAGCACCACCGAACGCCATCGCCACAAACGGGAGAAACCAGATGACGCCTCGTCAATTTCAACGATCGCCGGCCGAAATCGGCTCCGGCGCCGCACGAACGCCACGGCTGCTGGATCGAGTGCTCGATGCCGCCTTCGCCCGGCGTTGGTCCCATCGGAAGGGAGATACCGCGATGGACCCGGTCTCGGCGATCGAGGATCAACTTCACGCGCTGCAGCCCATCTGCAGTGCCGAGCGGGTGTCGACCGGCACCACCTGCGGTGCGCCGGCGGTGGCGGTCGCCGAGATCCACGCCGTCGACGGATGCGACCGGATGGGGCTCACCTCAGACGGCGACTTCGTCGAGACGTTCTGCCAAGCCTGCTTGGCCATCGTGCGATCGGCGATGGCGACCTACGTGAGCGACAGGCGCGAGATGGCTTCCCGATGCGGCACCCGCCCGGTGTGCGCCACCTGCGGGCGTCCCACGGGATACCTGCGCAGTGTCTTTGCTGTGCGCCCGATCGGACCTGGGCGGCTGACATCATGACCCCACTACAAATTGCCATCCTGTCTGTGGCCGCGGTGGCCGGTGATTATGCGGTCCTTACGTTGATTAATGGCCAGCTAAGCGAATTCGGTGTCGCCACCGCCGTTTGCGTGGGATCGTTGGTCACGGCGGGACTGATCATCCATGCCGCCAACCGGCGCCGCCAGGCGATGGCGCGGGGACGCGCGGCTGTCTGGGAGCGCCGTGATCGGCAGGCGGCTACCATCGCCGCACAGCGGGCACCGCTGTGCGGAGGAGCCAGCCAAAAGCCAAGTGAGTCACCCAGTTTCGTCGACCGGCAACTGACGCGCTTATGCGGGGCATGCGCGCCGACTTTCAACCGAGAGCCGACATGATGAGCCCGCGGCCGCCCAGGCCGATGATCCCCGAAGCCACCGGCTCACTGCGCCAGATCAGCCGCTATCTCCGCGGAGCGACCGGATAATAAACGCGGGCTGGGAGTTTCGAAGATGGGTTTCGGGGCGCTGCCACCAGAAGTCAACTCCGGCCGCATGTACTGCGGTCCCGGCTGCGGGTCGATACTGGCTGCCTCGGCGGCCTGGGACGGGATGGCCGCCGATCTGCATTACACGGCCGCTGCCTACGGGTCGGTGATCTCCGACCTGACCAGCGCGGCATGGCTGGGTTTGGCATCGGTGTCGATGGCGGCCGCCACCGCGCCCTACGTCTCGTGGCTGACGACGACTGCCGCGCTGTGCGAGCAAGCGGCCACCGGGGCCAGGGCCGCCGCGACCGCCTACCAGGCCGCATTTGCGATGACGGTCCCTCCGCCGGTGGTCGCGGCCAACCGCGCGCAGCTGATGGTGCTGATCGCGACCAACATCCTCGGTCAAAACGCGCCGGCCATCGCGGCCACCGAAGCCGAGTACGGCGAAATGTGGGCCCAAGATGCCGCCGCGATGTACGAGTATGCCGGCGCATCCGCGGCCGCTTCGGCGGTGCCGCCGTTCACCTCGCCTCCGCCCACCACCAATCCAGCCGGGGCCATCATGTCGACGGGCTCGCAACTGCTCTCAGCGGTGCCCAACGCGCTTCAGGGGCTTGCGCTGTCCCCGGCCACCGCGCCGTCACTGTCGTCGTTCTCGCAGTTGCTCAGCTTCCTGAGCCCGGTGAACTTGGGCGTTTCGTCGGCGGCAACGGCCATCACGTCGACGGGCACGGGCGGATCATATGCGGGCTTGGGGTACGCGGTGCACTACGACCCAGAAGGTGCCAGCAAGATGGACGCCATTCTGGAACGTTTGGGGGCGCCGCCGGCAGGCTCCGCGGCCGGCGGGCTCGCGTCAGTCGGTTCGGCAGGGCCGGGGGCGGGTAGCGGTGCGTCACCTGTAATGACAGCGGGTTTGGGCCGGGCATCCTCGATCGGCGCGCTATCGGTACCGCCACACTGGGCCGCGGCCACGCCGACCATCAGAAGTGTCGCGGTGACATGGCCGAACGCGCTCCCGGGTGCCATCCCGACCGTCCTCGCAACGAGCCCCGAAAACATGCTCGACGAAATGCTGTTGGCGAGTATGGCGGTGCGCGGCATCCGCGGTGCGCCCCCTCAGGGCCGGCCCACGATCACGATTACCGTGACGCCTTCGCGTTCACCCGGGTGAAATAGCTCGCCGGGTGATGACGAGTCATCCCGCGTCAGTGAATGCTGGCCAACAGCCGGCGAGCGGAGGGCAAGTGCAGTCGACGATGTACCGGATCTGCATTCGAGGCCGCGTGACCGAGCGGCTCGGGTCCGCACTGGAAGGGATGCGCCTCGAGGCCGGTACGACCGAAACCGTGTTCACCGGCGAAATCCGCGACCAGTCACAGCTTTACGGACTCCTGGACCGGGTCCGTGATCTCGGCCTCGAGCTCGTCAGCGTACAACCGCAGCCCGCGGCTGACCCGACGACAACAACCCACATCAGGAAGGACATGTAATGCGAGCCATAACTGTTTCAGATCGTGACGCCGGTACCGCTGGTCTGTCACTGACGGACCTGCCTTACCCTCAGGCGGCCGACAACGATGTCGTTGTGCGGGTCCACGCCGCCGGTTTCACCCCGGGGGAGCTCGACTGGCCGCACACGTGGATCGACCGCTCGGGTCACGACCGGACGCCGAGCGTGCCCGGCCACGAGCTGTCGGGCGTGGTGGTTGAATTGGGCTACGGCACCACACTTTTAACCGTTGGACAGCGGGTGTTCGGCCTTGCCGACTGGGCCCGCAACGGCTCGCTGGCGGAGTACGCCGCCGTGGAAGCCCGTAATCTCGCACCGCTGCCGATGGACATCGACCATACTGTGGCCGCGGCGCTGCCGATCTCGGGATTGGCCGCCTGGCAGGGTTTGTTCGACCACGGCCGCCTCGCCGCCGGGCAGACGGTTCTGATCCACGGCGCCGCCGGCGGGGTGGGGTCGATCGCGGTGCAGCTCGCTCGCGAGATCGGTGCGCGCGTCATCGGTACCGGCCGGACCGCGGACCGGGACCGGGCGACGGAGCTCGGCGTCCACGCCTTCCTCGACCTGGAGACCGAAAAGCTCGAAGATGCAGGCGAAGTCGACGTGGTGTTCGACGTGATCGGCGGAGAGGTTCTCGCCCGATCGGCCGCTCTGGTGCGCGCCGGCGGAACGCTCGTCACCATTGCTGAGCCGCCGAAGACGCAGCCGCAAGACGGAAGGGCAATTTTCTTCCTTGTCGAGGCCGATCGCGCCCAGCTCGCCGCCCTCGCCGCGCGAGTGCGCGATGGACGCCTTCGGCCGGTGGTCGGTGCAGTGCTGCCACTTGCCGAAGCAGCCGCCGCATTCGCTCCCGCGAAGCGCGTCCCGGGCAAGACGATCCTGCGCGTCGCCGAAGACTGAAAACGAAGGCAGCCGAAATGGCCATGAAAATAGCACTAGCCGCACTGGTGGTTGCGGTAATGCTCGCGCCCGCAAGCGATGCCGCGCCGGTGCCGGAGAATTCGGATCAAAACCCCGTGATCCGACCAGTTTTCAGCCAACCCACCAATGTTCCCGGTAAATCGCTGGAAGCGGTGGCCGTCAGCTATCCGCCCGGCGGTAAAAGCGAAGCCCACCACCACGCCAAATCGGCGTTCATCATGGCGTACGTGATCTCCGGAGCGATCCGCAGTCAGGTGGAAGGTGAGCCGGCACGCGTCTACCACGCCGGTGAGACGTGGAGTGAAGCCCCTGGCGCGCACCACACGATCAGCGAAAACGCCAGCACCACCGAACCCGCCGAATTACTGGCGGTTTTCCTGCTCGATACCGGAGACGGCCCGCTCACCACCAACGACAACGCCTGAAGATGAGACATCGTTCACTCCGGGCGCTCGAAACCGTCGCACGACGGCTAATCCATCGAGTCGGTTTGGAAAAGAGGGCAGATGAAAGCCAGTAAAGACTTCGACGTGATCGTCATCGGTGGCGGAGTGGGCGGTGTGGCCGCCGTGCGCAAGCTTGCATCCGTGGGCCTTTCGGTAGCGCTCGTCGAGGATCGTCTGGTCGGCGGAGAATGTCATTACTGGGGTTGCAACCCAAGCAAAACGTTACTCCGCCCGATCGAGGTGTTCAACCTCGCAAAGGCGGTTCCCGGTGTGCGAGAGGCGATTTCGGACCGCAGGTTGGACGTTGCGGCCGTCTTCAAGAAGCGCGACGCGATCGTCGAGAACCTGTCGGACCAAGACCGAATAGAGTCGCTGCGGCAAGCCGGTGTTGCGGTGTTTCACGGGTTCGCCCGGTTGAGCGGCCAACGAACAGTGCGGGTGGCCTACACCCTGGGAGACACCACCGAAGCCGTCTTGACCGCACGTCACGCGGTCGTGCTGGCCACCGGCACTCGTCCCAACGTGCCGGAGATACCTGGGCTGGCGCAGGCACGCCCGTGGACCAATCGGGACCTGACGACCATGACGCGGGTGCCGCCTCGCGCGCTGCTGGTGGGTGGCGGCCCCGTCGCTGTCGAGTTCGCGACCATCCTGAGCGGGTTAGGCTCAGCGGTAACGCTTCTGGTGCGTGAGAACACTCTGCTAGCCAACTGCGAACCCGAAGCTCGAGAGCTGGTCACGCAATCGCTGCGAAGCAAAGGCGTGACGATTCACTTCGAGACGGAGTTGTCGGCGGTATGCCGGCCCGTGCCGGGCGGCTGCGTCACGGCAACTTTCCACGACCAGACCATCGAGGTAGACGAAATCGTCCTGGCCGCGGGACGCCGCACCAACACCGACACCATCGGACTGGAATCCCTTGGCCTGCCAAGCGGCGGCTTCGTCACAGTGAACGACCATCTCCAGGCGGTCGGCGTCTCGGGCGGTTGGCTCTACGCCCTCGGGGATACCACCGGGCGTGCCCGGCTGTCTCATATCTCCACCTACCACGGCCGGGTCGTGGCCGACATCATCGCGGCCCGGGCCGCGGGACGTGAACTATCCGACAACGAGTTGATCGCCCGTGATGCCGGCAATGTGGCGCAGGTTATCTACACCGAGCCTCAAGTGGCCTGGGTGGGGCGCACCGAAAGTCAGGCCCGGGCAGAAGGGTTCGCGGTTCGGACGCGGGCTGCCCGTTACCCCGGCGCGGTGTCGTTCCTTGCCCTGTACCGGGACGGCTTCCAAGGATGGGCAAAATTGGTGATCGACGCCGAGACCAACACACTTCTCGGCGCGACATTCGTGGGCCCGCAGTTCTCCGAACTGGTTCAAGCAGCCACACTGGCCATCCTCGCGGAGGTCCCGGTCAGTCTGCTACGCCATGCCGTCGCACCACATCCGACGGTCAACCAGGTTTGGGATCCGCTACTGACCCAAGAATCCGAGCTCGGCCCGTTGCTGGAGAACGAGGCGCGGCAAGCGCAGAAGAGCGCGTGAGCGAATCCCTGAGAGGAACGGCAATGACCTACGAGTGGCCGGTCGTGCGACTGTGACCATGCTGGTAGCGGGGGTCCGTACGCTCGGCGGCGACGTGGTGACGTTCGAAGCGGACGACCCGAGACCGTTGGCGGCCGACGAGGCTCTTGTCGACATTCGAAGTGCCGGCGTCGGCAACTGGGACAACGTCATTCGCTATGGCGGCTGGGACGTCGGAACACCGCCGCCGCTGGCGCTCGGCGTCGAGGCCGCCGGGATCATCAAGGCCGTCGGCGGCCACTCGAGCGGATTCAGCGTAGATCAAGAGGTGCTGTGCCACCCCGTGCCGCTACGCGACCAAGGCACGTGGGCGCCGTTGCTGATCGCACCCGCCGGGTCGCTCGCCCACAAACCGCCCGAGGTTCCGTGGGAGATCGCAGCGATCTTTCCGGTGCCGGCCTTGACCGCCGAGCAGGTGGTTGCCGAGGCGTTGGCACTGCGCGGTGGAGAAACGTTGCTCGTTCATGGCGCGGGCGGAATCACCGGTGGGCTGATCGTCCAGCTGGCCGCCCTGCGCGGGGCCGAGGTGCTCGCGACCGCCGGCCCGCGCAGCGCCGACCGGGTCCGCGGCCATGGCGCCCGCGAAGTCATCGACTACCGCGATCCGCTCTGGCCCCGACACGCACGTGCGTTGGCCAAGGACTCCATCGACGCCGTCGCCAACGCGGCCCCAGGCGGTGCTGCCGCGGCGATGACCGCGCTTGCCGACGGCGGCCGGCTGGCCACCATCACCCCCGATCCACCCGCATCGACCCGGGGGATCAGCGTGACAGCGGTTTACGTCCGCTCGGACGGGGCCCAACTCGGCCGCCTCACCGCGCTACTCGCCTCCGGTCGATTGAGCATGCCGACCCCGCGTTCCTGCGGCCTCGATCAGGCCGCCGCCGCCCTCGCGCACGTCGTCGCGGGCCACGAGCCCAGCGGAGTAGTGATCACGCAAACGAACTCACCAAGTTAGCCGCAAACCTCACACCACAGAAGGAGTCTGCAGATGACCACCATTACCCCCATCCACACCGGAGTGGCCGATCACATCGGGCACTACGCCGACGCGGTCACCGTATCCGGCGGTGGCACAACAATTTTCGTCTCCGGAACACCCGGGGTACGCGAAGACGGCACGTTGCCCGACGACTTCACCGAGGAGGCGCGTCAATGCTGGACCAATGTCGAAACCGCGCTCCGCAAGGCCGGTGCCGAACTCACCGACATTGTCTACATGCGCCAATGGGTCACCAGCCGTGACAACGCGTCCGCCTACCTGGCGGTGAGCAAAGAGTTCATCCGCCACCGACCCGGCGGCATGTTCAGCATCATCGACGGGCTGGTATGGCCCGACATCCGGGTGGAAGTCGAAGTCATCGCCGTCCTGCCGGCATGAGCGATTACGCGAAACTCCAGCTATCCACCGACGAACTGCTGACCACGACCCGCTCGGTGCGCAGACGCCTCGACCTGACCAAACCCGTTCCCATCGGCCTGATCCGGGAATGCCTGGAGATCGCGGTGCAAGCACCGACGTCGGCCAACGTGCAGAACTGGAGCTTCATCGTGGTCACCCACGCCCAACAGCGTCGTGCGATCGCCGATGTGTACCGCCGCACCTGGGACCTGATCGCCGCGTCGCCGTACGCGGTCGCCGATCGGTTCAAGGAGGACCCCGCGCGCAATCGGGAGCAGCGCAAGGTGTCCGACAGTGCGGCGTATCTGGCCGAGCATTTCAGCGAGGTCCCGGTTTTAATGATTCCGTGCGTCGCGGTCATCGACGGCGACGGCAGGTTGACCGGCGAAAACGCCAACCAGTATTGGAGTTCGGTCATGCCCGCCACGTGGAGTTACATGCTGGCCGCGCGCTCTCGGGGCTTGGGAACCACATGGACCGGGGTGACCATCATGGCCGACGACGAGATGCGGGCCATCCTCGGCCTGCCGGACAACGTCTATCACGCCACGACCGTCCCCACCGCCTACTACACCGGCACGACCTTCCGCCCCGCCAAGCGGATTCCGCTGGACGACGTGCTGCATTTCGACCGATGGTGACCCCGCAATGAGGTTGCGCGACGCGGCGCCGACCAGACGTGCCATGGTGGTCGCGGTCACGGTGTCGATGGTCGCGTTCCTCGACTCGACGGTGATCAACCTGGCCTTGCCGGCCACCGAGCGCGACCTCGGGGGTGGCCTGGTGCTGCAGCAATGGATCGTCGACGGCTACCTGTTGGCGATGGCGGCCGCAATGTTGCCCGGCGGGTCCATCTCGGATCTGATCGGACGGGTACCCGTAATGCGGTTCGGGCTGTCGGCTTTCGGGGCGGGCTCGGTTCTCGCGGCGGCCGCCATCACGCCGACGATGCTGATCACGGGGCGCCTCATCCAAGGCCTGGGAGCGGCGTTCCTCGTGCCGGGCTCGCTGGCGCTGATCAACTCGGTGTTCGATAAAGCGCACCAGTCGGCAGCGATCGGCGTCTGGACCGGATGGACGGGAGCCGCGTTCGCGTTGGGCCCCCTGCTAGGAGGACTGTGCGTCGATTTCCTCAGCTGGCGTTGGATTTTCGTGTTGTCTGCGATTCCCATGGCGATCGGATATGCGCTGACCTTCTGGTTGTGCCCGATGTCGGCGCGCATCGAGGGCGCCCACGTCGATGTGGCCGGGGTGGGCCTATCGTCGATTGGGTTGGCCGCGACCGTGTTTGCGTTGATCGAATCACAACACGACGGCTGGACCGCCCCGATGGTCATCACGCCATCGGTGGTCGGGATTACCGCACTGGCCGGCTTCGTGGGCTGGCAGCACCGCAGCCGATGCCCGATGCTTCCGTTGCCGCTGTTCGCCTTTCGCAACTTCGCTGCCGCCAACCTCGTCACCGCCTTCGTCTACGGCGGGTTGACACTGGGGTCGTTGGCGGTCGCCCTCTACACCCAAGAGATCGGCGGCTACTCAGCCACCGCGGCCGGACTGGCCACCCTGCCCATCCCAGCGGTGTCGTTCCTGTTCGCCCGTCACGTCGGCCGCATCGCCGCGCGGGTGGGACCACGCGCGTTCCTGATCGTCGGCCCCGCCGTGGCGGGGGTCGGGCTGCTGCTGATTCGCCCGAAGCCCAACGGATTTCACGCGATCACCGACCTGATCCCCGGCATGACCGTGCTGGCCATCGGACTGGTCGCGACCATCACACCGCTGATGTCCGTCACGTTGGCCTCGGTGCCGATCGAACACGGCGGCCTGGCGTCGGGGATCAACAACGCCGTCTCGCGACTCGCCGCGCTGATGTCGATCGGATCCATGGGCCTGATCACCGTTGGCGTGGCGAGCGCCACCGGATTCGCCCACGTGTTAGGGGTGAGCGCTGCGCTCTTCGGCCTGGGCGCATTGTGCGCCGCGCTGTTGATCACCAACCCCGTCGCCGGGTGCCAACCTGTGCCCTGTGACATCGCGGCGCTCTGCCGCGACCGGCCCGGTGCGCAACCCGCCCTGGCCGGCCAGCCGTCGGCAGCGACCGAACCATCCCCGCCGCCGTGATGTCGCAGGAAGGTACCGCAACATGGCACGGCAAGTTGGAGGAAAGATGACCACACCACCCGTACCGTCCGAAGCCCGAGACCACGAGCGGATGATGACCATGCTGACTGGTTACTGGGTCACCCAGATCGTTCGTGCCGCAGCGACTTTCAACTTAGCGGATCATCTCGCTGGGAGTATCGATACGGCTGAATCGATCGCTGCGGAGGAGTCCCTCGATCCCGACGCCACTCGGAGGCTCATCCGGGCCTGCGCCTCGCTGGGGCTTGTGACGTCGGCCGACGGTGTGCAGCTGAGCGGGACGCCCCTGCTCAGCACGCTGCTCAGAGACGACCCGAACTCGTTGCGTGGCATGGTCCTTGCGCAAGCCGCACCTGGTCATTGGTTGACCTGGGGATGCTTCCCGGATGCTGTTCGCAGCGGCACCAGGCAGATGGAGGCTGCCCACGGTATACCTGGCACGATCTTCGACTACTTAGCCACACATCCCGACGAGGCGAGTCATTTCACCGAAGCCATGTCGAATCTCAGTGCGGCCGCTGCGATCGAGATCGCGAAGCTGGTCGATACCCGAGGCGTCGAGTACGCGCTCGACGTCGGGGGAGCAAACGGCGAGGTTCTTCGGGCGATGATGCGGTCGAATCCCGAGCTGCGCGGCGGCGTCTTCGACCTGCCGCAAATCGTGCCCTACGCGGCGGCGGCGGCTCGCAAAGATGGCCTGCGGGAACGCCTTAACGCAGTGGGGGGAGACTTTTTCGAGTCGGTACCGCCCGCAGATCTGTACGTGCTCAAATACATCCTGCACGACTGGGACGACCAGAACTGCATACGGATCTTGACAAACTGCCGTGCTGCCCTCCAAGAGGGTGGGCGCCTCGTCGTGATCGACTATCTCGTCGGAGAATTCGGCGGTCCCGTGCTGCCGACAATGATGGACATGAACATGTTGGTCATGACCGGTGGCAAGGAACGCGACATCGCAGAGTTCGACGCGCTTTTCGCCTCCACCGGATTTCGCCGCACCACCGTCGGACAGGCTGGGCAGTTCGCCGTCATAGAAACCGTAGGGATCTGACATGGTAGCCGCCACGGGGGGCCGATGTATTGGCAGCGGACGCGATCGGCCAGAGATATCAGCGAAAGGCGCTCGACTTTCACTATCACAGGGGCGACGACGATGCCTGCTCGCTGCTGCAGCGTCGCCCTAGCGGCCACCCCGGGAATCAACTCGATCGTGATGGCGTTCGGCTAGCCGTGGCACAAGCGAAGAGATGGCTTAATATCAGCCCTTCGGGCATTCCAAATCGGGGGGCGCGGTGTTGAGGCTTCTCACGCGGGCATGGGTTCCGCTGGTCGTGGTGGTGGCGCTGGCCGTCGGCGGCATCGCGGTGATGCGACTCAATGGCGTCTTCCCTGGACCCGGCTTGCCCAAGCCCGATCCCCGGGATGCCACCCCGCCCTATGCGGCCAAGACCGCCATCTACGAAATACTGGGACCGCCCGGGACGACCGGAGTCGTCAACTGGATGGATGCGGAGTCGCTGCCGCAGAAGGCGAACTTCACGACATTGCCGTGGTCGAAGACGATCGTCGCCGAGATGCCCGGCATCTTCGCCTATGTCGTCGCCCAAGGTGACAGCCCCTTCATCGGTTGCCGCATCACCGTTGACGGCAAATTGGTCGATCAGCAACAGGCCAACGGGCACAACGCGCAAGTTTCCTGCTTGGACAAGTCGGCATGACCGACCAAACCAGCGACACGGACGAAATCCCCGTCGCGCAGCCCTATGAGCTCGAGCGCAAACCGCGCCTCGCTCGTACCATCCGCGCGCTGGCGCTGCCGATCGTCGTGGCCTGGGTGCTGATCGCGATCGGGGTGAACGTCTTCGTCCCGCAGTTGGAGAAGGTTGCCGAGGAGATTTCCGTCCCGCTCTCGCCGTCAGACGCACCATCGGTAACCGGGATGAAACACATCGGCGAGAAGTTCAAGGAGTACGACTCCGACAACCTCGTCCTGGTCACCCTGGTCGGTGACAAACCGCTCGGCCCGGACGCCCACCGGTTCTACGACGACCTGGTCAAAAAGATCCAGGCCGACCACGAACACGTCGAGCATGCGCTGAACTTCTGGGGGCAGCGATTCACGTCCTCAGGTGTGGAGAGCTACGACCATAAGGCCGCCTACGTCCAGGTCAACCTCAAAGGCGATCAGGGTGGGGCGGTCGGCGACGAATCCGTTGCCGCGGTGCGCAAGATCGTCGCGGACTCCAAGCCGCCCGCCGGCGTCAAGGCCTACGTCGCGGGCCAGGGAGCGCTGACCGCCGACGTGATTGTTGTCGGTGACAAGAGCCTGGCCAAGATCACGATCATCACGGTCGTGATCATCGCGCTCATGCTGATGTTCGTTTACCGGTCCATCAGCACCGTGTTGCTGACCATGGTGATCCTCTTCGTGGGACTCGCGGCCGGCCGCGGCGCGGTGGCGCTGTTGGGCGAAACCGGCGTCATGGGGTTGTCGACCTTCGCCGTGAACCTGCTGACCTCACTCGCGATCGCAGCGGGTACCGACTATGCGATTTTCATGGTCGGCCGCTACCAGGAGGGCCGCGAACGCGGTCTGGACCGTGAGGCCGCCTATTACGACACGTTCGCCGGCGTCAGCAAGGTGGTCCTGGGCTCCGGGCTGACGATCGTCGGGGCGCTGGCCTGCTTGAAGTTCACCCGGCTGCCCTACTTCAGTTCGCTGGCGTTCCCGTGCGCGGTGGGACTGCTGGTGGTGGTGGCGGCTGGGGTCACGCTGACGCCCGCTCTCATTGCAGTCGCCAGTGGTTTCGGCCTTTTGGACCCCAAGCGCAAGTTCAACTACACCCGCTGGCGCCGCCTGGCGACGGCCATCGTGCGCTGGCCGGCGCCCATCCTCGCGACCTCGGTCATCCTGGCGATCGTTGGCGCCCTTGGTCTCGCGGGCTTCACCCCGCGCTACAACGACCTGTATTACCTGCCGAAGAGCGCGGCCTCGGTGCAGGCGTACGACGCGGCCGATCGGCACTTCACCCAGGCCCGCCTGAACCCGGACCTGCTGATGATCGAATCGGACCACGATTTGCGCAATCCCCGAGACATGCTGGTGTTGGACAAGGTTGCCGGTGCCATTTTCCGGGTGCCGGGCATCGAACGGGTGCAGAGCATCACCAGACCGCTCGGCCCACCGATCGAAGACGGGTCCATTCCGTTCCAGCTGAGTGTGCAAACCGCGCCGATCCGCAGCAACCTGAACTACCTCAAGGACCGCGTCGCCGACATCAAGAAGATCATCGGAGATCTCGACACCCAGATCGCGCTGTTGGAGCGCCAGTACGCGATAACCCAAAAGCTCGCCGACGCCGCGGAGGACAGCTCGAAGACCACCGGAGAGACGGCGGCCATCACGGACGAGATCCGGGACCACATCGCGGATTTCGACGACTTCTGGAGGCCGATTCGCAGCTACTTCTACTGGGAGAAGCACTGCTACGACATCCCGATCTGCTGGTCGCTACGGTCGCTGTTCGACGCGCTGGACGGATTCGATCAGCTGGCCGAAAAGTTCCACGCCCTCACCGGCGATCTCTCCAACACAGCCAAGGCCACGCGCGAATTGCTGGCGATCATCCCGGAGAACATCGCCGTCACCAAGTCGATCCGCGATACGACGCTGACCATCTACAGCACGTTCGACAACCTGGTCGATCAGTTCGATCGGCTGACCGACACGAACGCCGTAATGGGCAAATCGTTCAACGACGCTCGGGTGGAAAGCCTGTTCTACCTGCCGCCGGAGATCTTCCAGAACTCCGACTTCCAGTTCGGGTTGAGCCTGATGGTGTCGCCCGACGGAAAGGCAGCGCGCTTCATCATCACTCACTCCGTGGACCCGGCGACCGCGGAAGGCATCAAGTCCGTCGAGCAAGAGCGCAACGCGGCCAAGGAGGCGCTGAAGCTCACCTCGCTGGAGAACGCCGACATCTATCTCGGCGGCACCGCCGCAACATTCAACGACATCGCCACTGGCGCCTGGTACGACCTGCTGATCGCCGCGGTGGCGTCGATCGTGCTGATCTTCATCATCATGGTGATCGTTACCCGTGCTCTCGTCGCCGCGGGAGTCATCGTCGGCACGATCGTGCTGTCGTTGGGCGCGGCGTTCGGATTCTCGACGCTGATCTGGCAGCACCTGGGCCACTTCCAGTTGCACTGGGTGGCAACGGAATTCGCGTTGATCGTGCTCTTGGCGGTGGGGTCCGACTACAACCTGATGCTGGTGTCCCGAATCGAGGAAGAGATCGGAGCCGGCCTGAACACGGGACTCATCCGCGGCGTCGGCGTGACGGGCCCGGTGGTGTCCGCGGCCGGTGTGGTTTTCGCCGTCACGATGGCTGCGATGCTCTCCAGCGATCTGCGGGCGATCGGTCAGTTCGGGTCCACGATCGGGATCGGTCTGATGTTCGACACCTTCGTCGTCCGAACCCTCATCACGCCGTCGATCATGACGGTGATGGGCCGCTGGTTCTGGTGGCCGAAGCGAGTGCGGGTCCGTCCGGCCAGCCAGATGCTCCGGTCCGTCGGCCCGCGGCCGCTGGTCCGTGCTCTGCTGTACCACCCGCGGCACGGTGCCCCACCGGACCCGCAGACCTAGCACCCCGCACAGCGGGCGTCGCCGATCGCCGGATGGTCTCGGCTACTGGGCCGCCTTGGCGGCGTGGCGCCGAGCCTTCCCCTTCGCGTGGGCCGAGCAGCAATGACCCATATCGCAATGGAACCGGTCACTACAATCATGCGAACAATAGACTGAGGCGGCCGGAAGCCATTCCGGATCGGACAAATCCCGCGGCCGGTCGTTTGGATCGAACGTATGGCCGCAATGTACACAGACCCTGGTCTTGGTCTTGGACATACCGCTCAGGGTACGCGCCATCGCCCCAAATCGGGGCTGATTCCAGGGCGAGGGTCAACGGTCTGCGTTTCGCAAAAAGATCGTGCAGTCAAAGGTAACTGTATTTACGCGAACGTAATTACTAATCGTTACCGCCCTATTCATTCACGCGTCGCTTCAGGCGGCGCATTCTCACCCGGGTGAATGGGTGGTTGGGGTGATGACAGTTCACCCGGGCCGGCCGCAGCCTAGGTACGAGCGACCGCGGGATCGTCCGTCCGGGTCCACTCGTAGCTGTCAAGGAGAGCCAGGAAGGGACCCCGCTTATGCATTTCGATGGCAAGAAGGTCATCGTTGTCGGCGGTAGTGCCGGCATGGGGCGGCAGGTCGCGATCGACATCGTCGGTCACGGCGGCAGCGCGGTGATCGTCGGACGGTCGAAGGCGCGCGTCGACGACACCGTCAGCGAGCTGACGAGCGACGGGGAAGCCTCGGGCATCGTCGCCGACCTGACGGACCGTGCGGCGGTCGCCGACGCGCAGCGCGCGCTTTCCGAGAATCACAGCGACGCCACGCTCCTGGTGAATGCGGCCGGATTCTTCATCCCGAAGCCGTTTCTCGCGT
The DNA here is from genome assembly GCF_001673055.1 of Mycobacterium sp. 1245801.1. Classification (NCBI taxonomy): domain Bacteria; kingdom Bacillati; phylum Actinomycetota; class Actinomycetes; order Mycobacteriales; family Mycobacteriaceae; genus Mycobacterium; species Mycobacterium sp. 1245801.1. The sequence continues at coordinate 43,091 of NZ_LZKY01000217.1, read as the reverse complement.
ACGACTCGCAGGACTACGACTCCTACATGGAGCTGAACTTCGCCTTGTTCTTCCTGACGCAGACCGTCGTCGCGGGCATGATCGCACGCGGCGAGGGCGGGTCCATCGTCAACATCGGTAGCATGTGGGCGCATCAGGCACTGGGCGTGACCCCATCGACCGGCCATTCGATGCAAAAAGCCGGGCTGCATGCGCTCACCCACAACCTGGCCATCGAGCTTGCCGGGCATCAGATCCGCGTCAACGCCGTAGCGCCGGCTGCCGTCAAAACCCCCGCTCTCGAGCGGTGGGTCCCGAAGGACGAGATCGACTCCACCCTGGACACTTTCGCGCCAATTCATCCCCTGGGGCGAGTCGGCACCCCCGCCGACGTCGCCAACGCCATCACCTATCTGCTCTCCGACGCGGCCAGCTGGGTCACCGGCGCGATTCTCAATGTCGACGGCGGCATCATGGCCGGGCGCAACTGAGCTGACGGAGGATCCCAGTGACAAACGACATCTTGAGGCCAGGCGGCCCGTCGGCCAAGTCGGTCGGCCGCACCGAAGGCAAGTACGTGTTCAACGGGACGGTCGGTATCCGCCACATCCTGGATAGGTTTCAGGCGGAAGGGCGTTTCTCCGTGCTCGAGCATCCCATGTCCCCCCGAGCGTTGGCCGCACCACTTCATCGCCACCACAACGAAGATGAGTACAGCTTCATCATCGAGGGACGCGTGGGCGCTTTGCTTGGCGACGAGGTGCTCTATGGCGGACCAGCCGACTTCATTTTCAAGCCACGAGGCCAATGGCATACATTCTGGAACGCGGGCGATGAGCCGGCCCGCATCCTGGAGATCATTTCCCCCGCAGGATTTGAGCAGTTCTTCGATGAACTTTCCGACCTCGGCGGCATAGCCAAGATATCGACAGAGACGCTGGATCAACTCTGCGCGCGGTACGAACTTGAGATGGATGTCGACAGCGTCCCCGAACTATGCAAACGCTTCGGATTGAAATTCCCCGGTGAACCTATTTGATAGTGGACCCCCGGAGTCCGAAATCCCGGTACACACAAGCAAAGTCGGCGGGAAAGCCACAGGTCGGCGAGCGAAAAGTCAAGGAGGACAACCTTGGACGGCGACTACGACGACCCGGGACCCGATAACACGCTGGGCCCCAGCGAATCTCTGGACTCCGACGAGGTGCGCAACGACGATGGTGACATCGTGGTCGACGCTCCATTGCGATGGATCTCGCCCAAGGAAAATTTGGCGCTGGATGAGCGCCTGGCCGCTGAGGAGCCCGAGTTCGGGTACACCGAACAACCGCCGCTGCGGCCCCGGCGCCACCGCGGTCAGATCAGTGGCAGCCCACACGACGGCACATCGTTCTATGGTGTGGCGCGCGAAGAGTTTGACCGGGATGACGAGGACGTCGGCTGACCGCTATGAGTGAATCACCAACGCCGATGGGCATTATCGAACGCAGGGCAAACCATGGTCTGCTAACAATCATCGCCGACAACGCCCGAGAAGGTCGGTTCGAGGCCACCGTAGACGACCAGGTGATCGGTTGGCAGCCCTACCGCCGCTACCGCGGCCACATCGTGTTGATGGCCACCGAAGTCGATTCGCAATGGCGTGATCGGGGTGTGTCCTCGGCGATGATCGGTGGTGTGCTCACACTGATCCGCAGGGCCGGGCACACGGTTATCCCGCGGTGCAAGATCACGGGTGACTACATCCTGCGCCATCCTGAATATCGGGATTTGGTGACCGACCAATACCGGGGATTGCTCCGCCCGGTGTCGCGGCCTGCCGCGCCCGACGAAACCCGAACTGTGAAAGGTTCATCATGAAGATCGTCGTCATCGGCGGACGCGGGCTGATCGGCTCGAAAGTCATCTCCAAGCTCAGCGCCCAGGGGCATTACGTGATCGCGGCCTCACGCCGATCAGGTGTCGATTCATTCACCGGCGCAGGCGTTGGCGGCGCGCTCGCCGGTGCTGATGTGGTGGTCGATGTCGCTGATTCGCCAGAGTTCGACGATGAACCCGTGATGCGCTTCTTCACCACCACGACCACCAATCTCCTTGCGGCTGAACAAGAAGCCGGAGTCAACCACCATGTGGCGTTGTCCGTTGTGGGTGCGCAGACGATGCCGGACAGCGGCTACAACACCGCGAAAGCCGTTCAAGAAAATTTGATCAGGAAGTCCGGTCGGCCTTATTCGATCGTGCGAGCGACGCCCTTCTTCGAATTCGCCGTTGGACTGGCCGATTCCGCGACCGAAGGTGACGTGGTCAGGCTGCCGCACGCGTTGTTTCGTCCTATCGCCGCCAACGATGTCGCGACGGCCGTGGCCCACGCGGCCGGCGGGAGCCCCATCAACGCAGTGATGGAGATCGCCGGGCCAGAGGCAATAGGGATGGACGACTTTGTTCGCATGGGCCTTGCCGCCGTTGGCGATCATCGTCACGTCGTGACCGACGCACTGGCGCCCTACTTCGGTGCCGTGATCGACGATCACACCCTCGCGCCCGCTGAGAACGCCACCATCTTCACCACCCGATACTCCGACTGGATCGACGCACACTCCGGTCGTGCGCCCGTTTCGCAACCATAAGAGGGGCAACGAATGGTGCAGGACACGACCGACTCCGAATCGACCTCAACTATGACCGTGTTGCAGGAAGTACCGTCGGCGTTGATTCCCGACGATGCCCATGTGATGACGGTTCTCATCAGCCATCCGCCGGGGGCCCCGGGTTACCCACCACATCGCCTTCCCGGCGGCCCGGGGTTCGGTTACATGATCGACGGTGAGTTGTTGTTCGAGATCGAGGGTGAGCCGCCACGCGTCCTGCGCGCTGGAGACGCGTTCTGGGGGCCGGGCGGCGACGTGATCCACTATCAGGACGCCAACAACCGCACCGACATTCCTTGCAGCTTCGTCCTCACCCTGTTCCGCGTGCCCGGGCAGCCGATGCTCGAACGGGTTACCGGCGAGGAGTTGGCGCAGCGAAAGGGATTGCGCGTCACCGGTTGACTGGCTCGGCTCGCCAGGTCGACGAGGACGACCAGTGGGATGGCGAGCGGCTAGGAAGCGTCGCGCAGGCGGGTCTCCACACCCTTGATCCCCTGACGCAGGTGCTCGGCCAGGTACCATTCCTCACCGCTATGGGCATCGCGTAAGGCCGTGTCGACCGCCGATTTGGCATCAGAGAGGTGCTCTCGGCGTTCGTCCCCGTGAGTGGTGATGGCATGGAGGACGGCCGTCACGGCCTCCTGGCAGGCGTTGGCGAAACCGCTGAGATGTGTGACCGACATGCTGACCCCTTCTTAGCCCGTGCTCAGCGAGATGCCCGCTGCTGAAGGACTGCAAACATTTCCGGCGATTCGCATCCCGGCGGCCTCCGACGAGCGGATGGCGGTGGTCAGTTGCCGGCCTCGATTGACGCGACCCGTGCGGCCGCGTCGGGTCCGCAGAAGCGCTGAAGATCCACTCCGCCCGCGCCGAGGAGATCGTCGATGCGGCGCTTGAGGTCGCCCGAGGATAGGTGGGCGTACAGGTTTCGACCCGGGCACGAGGTTTGGGCCAGGTCCCGATGGCCCGCCAGCGTGTCGGTCGAAACGCGAAAATTCTGGGCGGCCCAGGCAAACGCGCGCGCCGCCCCCTGAAGCTGGGCCTCCGGCACGGCGTCTTGATCAAAGTCTCCTTCGCACAGAACCAGGAAATGGCCCGTCGTGTCGTAGTCCGTCGCGGTGTCGCCCGCGATCTCGGTGCTGCGCAGTTCGTAGATGTTGCCATTGCGGTCGATGCCGACGTGATAGGCGATGTCGACCCATCCGTGCTGATCCTGGTGGAATCGCTGATCCTGGCGGAGATGGTTTGGGGCATTGCGGTTTTCGCCGAGGACGACGGCCTCGTGGTGCAGTGTCATCCGGGTGATGGTGTGGCGCTTCCCTCCGGAGTGGGCCGGTCGGGCGCCCCAGGCGTCCCGGCACAGCAGCAGTGCCGAAGTCGTGGCGGTCAGGTGCGCACCGATTGTCGGGGGAGGAGCCGGTGCCGACGGCGGGCCGCCGAGCAGGGACGCCGCCCCGGCGCCGCCGGCGAGCGCTAACAGCTGACGGCGGCTGACCAGAGCCGGCGGGCCGCACGCTGGCTCACACACGATTCTCACGATACGGGCGTGACCCCGGCCCGCGGGACGACTTCATTCATGTCCCACCCAACGCGGCCCGCACGCGTCCGCGCGCCCGGTCGAGCCGGGCGGCGGCCTCGGCCGCGTCGAGGCCCGCGAGCAATGCGACGATCGCGGTCTTGGCGTGACCGCCCGCGGCGGCCAGCGCGGCCGTCGCGGTCTCCTCGTCGACGCCGGCCACGTCGCGAACGATCCGCACCGCGCGGCGACGCACCTTCGCATTGGTCGCCCGCACGTCGACCATCCGCGGTCCGAAGGCCTTGCCGAGCGCGATCATCACGCTCGTCGAAAGCGCGTTGAGCACCACCTTCTGCGCCGTCCCGGCGGTGAGCCGGGTGGACCCGGCGAGCACCTCCGGCCCGGTCAGCAGGTCGATCACGAGGTCGGCGGACGCTTCGCTTAGCGGGTTGTTGACAATCGCGACGGTCAACGCACCCACCGTGCGGGCGTGCGCGAGGGCTCCCACCACGTACGGCGTGCGGCCCGACGCCGTGATCCCGACGAGCGCGTCGGCGGCGGTCAAGTCCGCGAGGTCGGCGGGATCGAACGCATCCTCCGCGCCCTCGATCGCCTCGGTCAAAGCCGTTGGCCCGCCGGCGATCACGCCACGCACCAGGTCGGTGCCGAACGTCGGCCCGCACTCGGCCGCGTCGAGCACCCCGAGCCGGCCGGGTGTCCCGGCACCGGCGTAGATCAGGCGGCCGCCGCGTTCGAGCCGCGCGGTGATCGCCTCGGCCGCCGCCGCGATCTGCGGGACCGCCGTGGCCACCGCCTCGTGCGCTTCGCCCTCGGCTGCAACGAGCAGCGCGACGACCTCGCCGATGGGCCGTGCGTCGAGGTCGTCCAGGCCTGGCCGCACGGCCTCGGTGGCGAGCGCGTCGAGCCCTTGCGGGACAGGGACTTTCGGATCCGCCTGCACGCGAATCAGGTAGGGCTCGTGGATCGCTGAAAGCCGCAGTGCGCCGTCGAGCGCATCGCCGGCCGCGGGGATGAGGTCGAGCCCCGAGCGGAGCGCCTGGACTCCCGCCAGCCCGCCGACCAAGGCCACCGGGCCATGGCTGGCCGCGCGGGCGGTCGCGGCGAGCGCCTGCGCGGCGGCGCTGACGATCCCCAGCGCCGCGGCGTCACCCTCCGCCGCCAGGACGTCGGGCGCGAACGACGCGACCGCGGCGGCGCCCGTGAGCTGCGCGGGCCAGGTCTCCGGCGCGCCGAAGCGGGCGCGTGCAGCTTCTAGCAGCGTGGTGGACGGACCGCGCCCGTCGTGGGCGCGTAGCGCCGCACGCAGCCCGGCGGCGCCGATCCACGCGCCGCCGCCTTCGTCGCCCAGCCAGGGGCCCCAGCCGTCGGCGGTGCGCAGCGCGCCGGTCGTGTCGATCGCGAGCGCCACCACGCCGGTGCCCACGACCAGCACGACGCCCGCCTGTCCGTTCAGCGCGCCCGCGTGCGCGATCACCGCGTCACTGGTCACCGCGACGTATCGGGTCCGCAGCGATGCCAACAGCGCGTCGCCCAGTGCGCGCGCCGCGTCGGGTGCCGCCAGTGCACCGGCGGCGCCCACGACCACCTCGTCGACCGGCCCGAAATTTTGCGCCACCGCCAAGATGGCCGCCTCCGCGGCCCGCACGCCACCGGGCGTCGCGAGCCCCGGCGCGCCCGCGCCCTCGGCCCTGCGGCCGCCCGCCGCGGCCCGGCAGGACGTCTTACCGAGGTCGACGGCGAGTATCACCGCAGCTTCTGCGCGAATTCGACGACGTTGCCGTCGGGGTCGGCGATGTGCAGCGTCCGTTCGCGCCATGGTCGATCCACCGGCCCGGTGAGGATCTCGACACCGAGCCCGCGCAACCGTTCCGCTTCCGCGTCGACGTCGTCGATCAGGAAGCCGATCTCTCCGCAGGGCGGGTTGCCGCCGTCGCGACCGATGAGTTCCGGCAGCTTCGAGCGTTCGAAAAGCGCGAACTTGGTGTTCTCCATGTCGAACTCGACATAGCCGTCGCCCTCGATTCGGACCTGAAGGCCGATCACGTCGCGGTAGAACGCCACCGACCGGCGCAGCGACTCGACATAGTGAATGACGTAGTCCACCCGACGCATGCCATGCACGGTATCCGTTCCGTGCGCCTTCGTAGGGCCCACGCGGCGTAAGGTTCGACCATGAACGTCCCGACGGACATTCACTATGCCAAGAGCGGTGGCCTCAACATCGCGTTTTCGGTAGCCGGAATGGGTCCCGACCTCGTCGTCGCGCCCGGCTTCATCTCGCACCTCGACATCATGTTGGAGGAGCCGTCGGTCGTTCACTTCTACTCGCGGCTCGCGTCCTTTCGTCGCGTCGTCACCTTTGACAAGCGGGGCACCGGTCTCTCGGATCCGGTGATGCACGCGCCGACGTTGGAAGAGTCCGTCGATGACCTGCGCGCCGTCATGGATGCGTCCGGATGTGAACGCGCCGACCTGGTGGGCGTTTCGGAAGGCGGCACGATGGCGATGCTGACGGCGGCCAGCCATCCCGATCGCGTGAATGCGCTTGTCCTCTATGGCTCGTTCTCCCGCCTGCTCCGAACGGCCGACTACCCGCTCGGTGTCACCGAGGAGCAGCTGTCGGCGCTGGTTGAGGTGAGCGCGGCAGGCTGGGGCGAGGGCGTCGGATTGGGTGCATGGGCGCCGAGCCGGCGGGGCGACGCCGATTTTCGGCGGTGGTGGGCGCGGCTGCAGCGCGTGGCGGCCAGCCCCGGCATGGTCCGCAACATCTTCGCGCTTTATCCGCAGCTGGACATCCGTGACGTGCTGCCGGCGATCCAGGCGCCGACGCTCGTGCTGCACCGGCACGACGACCGGATGGTGAGGTGCGAGATGGGTCGCTACCTCGCCGATCGCATCCCCGGGGCCAAGTTCGTCGAGATTGACGGCGCCGACCATCTGTTCTTCACGGGTGACGCCGACGCGCTGCTCGACGAGGTCGAGGAGTTCCTCACCGGCGTCCGCCCGCAGCCGGCGGTCGAGCGCGTCCTGGCCACCGTGTTGTTCACCGACATCGTGGACTCGACGAAGCGGGCGGTCGAGCTTGGCGACCAACGGTGGAAGGAGCTGCTCGGCAGGCACGACGCCCAGGTACGACGCCAGCTCGCACGCTTCAAGGGCTGTGAGGTCAACACGACGGGCGACGGCTTTCTCGCCCGGTTCGACGGGCCCGCGCGGGCGATCCGGTGCGCCATGGCGATCCGCGACGTCATGCGGAGCCTTGGTCTCGAGGTTCGGGCGGGCGTACACACGGGTGAGGTCGAGTTGCGCGACGACGACATCAGCGGCATCGCCGTCCACATCGCAGCGCGGGTGGCGGCAGCGGCCCGGGCCGGCGAGGTGCTCGTTTCGCGCATCGTCGTCGACCTGGTCGCCGGGTCAGACCTGCGCTTCGCCGGTCGCGGCGAGCACACCCTCAAGGGTGTGACGGGCGAGTGGGGGCTGTTCGCCGTCGAGGGCTGACGGCTGGCCGCGGCATCGATTGCGGCTGGGCGCAGAACTGATACCGTTCAAACCGCACGCCGCTCGCCATATTGGCCTCGCGAAAATCGGCGGCCCACAACCGCGCTGGAGGAGTTCATGCGCAGGAGCGCGTCATGACCGATGCCACTTGGGCCCTCTACACCGAGCAGATGGACAAGGTCGACGGCTGGTTTTTCGAGGCCGACGTCGAGCTGTTCAGCAAACTGCTCGCTTGCCAGACGGCCGAGGGCGTCAAGGGCGACATGCTCGAAATCGGCGCATACCAAGGCAAGTCCGCCATCTTGATGGGCTATGGCCTGCGGGACGACGAAGAACTGGTGATCTGCGATCTGTTCGGCGCCGTGCTGAACCACGCCGACATCGCCGAAGCCCCACGCCAGCAGTACTCGGGCTTGGACCAACAGCAGTTCCTCACCAACTGGGACCGTTTCCACAGTCGCCGGCCAACGCTGGAGGTCTGCGAATCCTCAGAGCTCGATCTCGGAGACCGCAGCCTCCGCTTCGTCCACATCGACGGTTGTCACGGGTACCAGTGCGTCGCCAATGACATCATCCTCGCCGTGACTCACACGGCCAGACGGGGGGTGATCGCGCTGGACGACTATCGAGGGGTCGAAACCCCCGGTGTGGCGGCAGCCGTTTGGCAGGCTGTCGGCAACGGCTTCCTGTTCCCGTTCGCTGCGACGTACATGAAAATCTATGCCTGCACCTCGGCCGCCGATCAGCGTTACTGGTTAGAGCGGGTCAGGGATCGCGGCGACATCTGCGCTTTCCCCGACTTCGAGATGCCGTCTTATCGGAGCGTTTCGGACACGCAACTTCGCCGCTCCGATGAGCGCTGACAGGCGTTCAGCCGGCGTATTGGACGACCGCGTCTTCCAGCAGACCGGCTGCGGTGGCGGCGCTTTCGGCGGGTGTGGCCATCTGGGCGGCGACCTCGAGGGTCCGAGCTACGCAATGCGGAGTGAGGATGGCCCGCAGGTCGGCGAGCAGAGAATCCGGAGTGGTTGCGGAAAAGTGCCGTCCGATGCCGACGCCGAGCTGGCCGACCGCAGCAGCCCACATCGGCTGATCGACCGAAACAGCAAGGGCCAGCGTGGGTTTGCCGGCCCGTATGCCGGCGAACGTGGTGCCGGGGCCCCCGTGGTGAACGACCGCACGGCAAGCGGGAAAGACGGCTGAGTGGTTCACCGCGCCCACAACCATCACGTGGTCGTTTTGCGGGATGTCGGCCAGATCGCTTACGCCGCTGCAGATCAGCGCACGCTCGCCTAGTTGCGCGCAGGCCCAGCTGATCATCTCGAGCAAGCCGGCGGGGAAAGCGACTCGCGCGCTGCTCCCGAAGCCGAAGTAAATCGGCGGCGTGCCCGCGGCAATCCATGACGAGACCTCGTCGTCGACCTCCGTCGGTAATTCCAGCGTCAGCCCGCCAACGAAAGGCCGTCGGACATCCCATTTCGCCCACTCGGCTGCCAGCCCGGGGAAGAAGAGTTCGTCGTAGGCCTGGATCTCCAGCGGTTGTCGCGCCGAGGACCCCGATCCCTCCGGCAGGCCCAACGTTTGGCGCACGGCGTCTTCGGCCTCTTTGGTTACTTGCGTACCCGTGTCACGCCCGAGCGGGTAGATGTGCAGCGCGGCCTGCGGAATGTCGTAGTATTCCGCAATATTGGCGGCCAGCCCCTGCTGGCTCGCGTCGGTCAACAATAGGTCCGCCCCGTGTGCCAGTGACGTGAGCGCCGTGCCCAGCTGCGGCCAGAGTCGTTTGAGATCCTCGGCAATCACCCACGCCATGAAGACTGGGTTCGGAGTCTCCCCGTATTTGCGGGCGATCTCCGCGTTCTGCCGAATCTGGTCCGGGCCGTGGGGGACCGCAGCAAGCCCCGCCGACTCGACGAAGCCAAGGTAGTTTGGCGGGACCGCCATGCGTACGTCGTGACCGCGGCGCTGCAGCTCGCGACCGATGGTGGCGCACGGCTCGACATCGCCCCGAGTTCCCAAGGTAGCCAGTGCAATCCTCACCACTGGACGCCTGTCTGGGAGCCGGATCCGGCGATGCCGGTGAAATATTCGATTGTCCGCTCGACGCCTTCTTCGAAACTGACTCGCGGCCTCCAGCCGAGGGCGGACTCGGCGAGGGCGATGTCCGGCCTGCGCTGCTTCGGGTCGTCCGCCGGCAGTGGCTGAAAGACCGTCACGGAGGGGGAGCCGGTCATTTCCTTGATCAGCTTTGCTGTTTCGAGCACGGTGCGTTCGGCTGGGCTGCCGAGGTTGACGGGTCCGGTGAACGAAGCTTCGCTCGCCACCATTTTCACGAGCCCTTCGATGAGGTCGTCGACGTAACAAAAGGAACGGGTCTGGCTGCCGTCCCCGAAGACGGTGATCGGTTCACCGCGTAGCGCCTGGACGATGAACGACGAAATGATTCGCCCGTCGGCCGGATCCATCCTCGGACCGTAGGTATTGAAGATGCGGACGACCTTGATGCGGACGCGGTAGCGCCGCGCGTATTCGAGCATCAGCGTCTCCGCAACCCGCTTGCCTTCCTCGTAGCAGGCCCGCATGCCGAAGCAGTTGGCGTTGCCCCAGTAGGTTTCGACCTGCGGATGGATAGTCGGATCCCCGTAGACCTCGCTGGTGGAGGCCTGCAGGATCGTCGCCCCGCGCTCGCGCGCCAGTTCCAGTAGGTTTCTGGTCCCGGCGTAGTTGGTCTCGAGGGTGAACAGCGGATCGCGCTGGTAGGCGCGCGGCGATGCGGGGCAGGCCAGGTTGAAGATGACGTCCAGTGGACCTGGCATGACCGCGGCTACGGGCCGGGTGATGTCGTGCTCGATGAAACGGAAGCCCGGGTCTGCCTCGAGCTGCACCATGTTTTCGCGCCTACCGGTGCAGAAATTGTCGAGTCCGATGACTTCGATGCCGTCGCGGCGGAGACGATCGCACAGGTGGGACCCCAGGAATCCGGCGGCGCCGGCGACGAGGGCTCTCACTGCTTGCACTCCTTGGTTCCGGCCATCGAACACGTAGCTTCGCATGGCGGAGCTGACTTCCTACAAGACGCCCGCTGAAACTGTCCCGACTCACACTGGCGTTATTGGTTCGTTCAGCGGAAGTTCACCGTCGATGCGAACACGACGCCCATCAGCGTGCACGTCGGAATGTGCGCTGCCCCGGTTCACCGTCGGTCGTCGCCGCGTTTCCGCACTCGCCGACGTCAAGCGCGTTGGGCAGCGCCGCGGTGCTCTAGGTTCCGGCCGGCTTATTCGTCCGCGCATCCCAAATGGCTTGTGTCTCAACACCGACCGAGGCGTGATGGATCTCCTGGAAGTTCCGTCCGCCTCGACGAAATGTCGCGATGACGGCGACCGGCGCGTGTTGCTCCAGCATCGGGACGGACAGCCACTCGCAGGGTCGGATGTGCACCAAGTCCACCGCTGCGGCGCTTGGGTCGGTGTCGTAGCAGTAAGGCCCGCAGATGCGGCCCAACCAGAACCACCCGTGGGTGTCGCGGGTCCACACAAACGAGCCTTCGTCGACGTCGACGAATCGGTCGACCCGATGGACAAGCCGCTCCTGTTCGCCCGGCCGGTTCACGAATTGCCCAAACCCGCACACCCCGAGCCGGCGGGCGCGATCGATCGCGGCCTGTGGGTCGACGGCATCGTTGCGGGATCGCATCGGCGCGCGGTACACGGCAACCATGGGAGACATCGTGCCTCGGCGCCGCGCCCGGGCCGATGTGGGCCTTTTCCCGCGCATCGCCCCCGAGGACGCTTTAACCTCCCGGCATGGACCGTATCTGGCAGTGGACATGGGATCGTTGCGGACCGAGGTATTACTGGTGGGCCCTGTGCGCTGCGGGGTTTCTCGTGTCGCTGCCCGTCTACACGGTGTTCGTGTCGCTTCCGATCGTCGTCTCCGAAAAGTCCGGCCGCTACCTCGGTGCGACCGCCGTCACCGTTGTCGCCGTGGTGGTGCTCGTAGGCATCATGGTTTTCCCGGACCACGGATGGGCGCGCCTGGTGAAACAGTGGGCCAGGGGCGACGGCGCCGACGGAGTGACCGCCCTCGAGGCCACGTACCGGTATGTGCGCAGCTCGACCGTCCGAACGGTGTGGGGTACCGGCATATGGGCCGCCGCCTTGTCGGTCGTCGTCGGCGCGATCGCCGGTGCGACGGGGCCACGATTGCTGCAATACGGGATCCGCGGCGCCGTCATCGGAATAGCGGTGCAGCTGATCGCTTTTCACAGCATCGCGGAGGCGATGCAGCGGCCCGTCAGGATCGCCCTCGCCGGTGACACGGGGATCGGCGATTCGTTGCCGCGCTCGCGCCCCACGTTTGCCACGCGATCGAACGTGTCCATGCTCGCGGCCGCCTTCGCGTACACCGTCGGTGGCGCCATGCTTGCGACGGTGCTGCACCCGGTCAGCGATGCCCCGATCCTGTCCGTCCTGGTCGGCTGCGCCTTGACGCTCGTCTTCGCGGTGCCGATCACCGTCGGCATCGGGTTCTCGCTCTCGCTGCAACCCGTCCGCGACCTCGCCAAAGGCGCCGAACGCGTCGCCGCGGGCGACTATGGCCGACGCTTGCCGGTCGTTCAGGACGACGACCTGGGTGCACTGGCCGCGTCGTTCAACCGCATGCAGGCGGGTTTGGCTGAGCGCCAACGACTTCAGGGCGCGTTCGGCACCTACGTCGATCCCGCTTTGGCCGCGCGGTTGCTTCAGCAGGGCGACGACGTGTTCACCGGTGAGCGCCGCGAGGTGACCGTGATGTTCGTCGACATTCGCGACTTCACCCCGTTCGCGGAGGCGAACTCCGCCGAGGACACGGTCGCCCGGCTCAACGCGCTGTTCGAAATCGTGGTGCCCGCCGTCGTCGAGGCCGGTGGTCACGTCAACAAATTCCTCGGCGACGGGGCCTTGGCCGTATTCGGGGCGCCCAACGACCTCGCACACCATGCTGACGCGGCGGTGGGAGCGGCCGCACTTATCCATCGTCTGGTGACGCAGCGATTCGGCGGTGAACTTCGCATCGGAATCGGCGTCAACACCGGCAAGGTGATCGCCGGCAGCATAGGAGGCGCAGGCAAGCTCGAGTTCACCTTGATCGGTGACGCGGTCAACGTCGCCGCGCGCGTCGAGCAACTCACCAAGACGACGGGTGACGCCATCCTTATCACCGGTTCGTGCGTTGACGCACTGGCCTCTCGACCGCCCGGACTCCTCGATCGGGGACCGCACGCTTTGAAGGGGAAATCGGCGGAGGTACGGGTCTTCGCTCTCGGTTAGGGGCGCGACCTGAGCTGCGCGGCCTGCGGCCTTTAGCCTTTCGGGGCCAGGACGACGACGGGGATGGGTCGCGACGTCCGCTTCTGGTATTCGTTGTACCGGTTCTGATTGTTCTTGTTGACGATCTGCCATAGCCGCGAATAGTCCGGATCGTCGGGCAGCACCGGTCGTGCGGTGACAGCGAAACGCCTTGGGCCGACGTTGATCTCGACGTCGGGATGCGCCTTCAGGTTGTGGTACCAGCCCGGAGACTCGGGCGCGCCTCCCTTGGAGGCGACCACCAGGTAGTTGTCACCGTCGCGGGCGTAGGTCAGCGACGTCGTGCGTTGCTTACCGGTCTTCGCGCCGACGGTATGCAGCAGCAGGCTCGGTATCCACAGCGTGCGGTGACCGATCCAGCCGTTCGTCTTCTGATACACCGTGTCGTGCACCCGCAGCACCTGCGGGAGCAGCTTTTCTGCCAGACTCATAGCTACCAGTCTGCGCCTTTTTAGGGCTAGTGGTGATGCGGCGGCTGCTCGTCGCGGAGCCGGCGCTCGTCCAGCGCCTCGCGCGCCTGGTCCTCGTCGGCGTACCGTTCCACGTCCTCGGGCGTGACCTGCACCCGTGGCGGTGTGGGCGCGGCCGGCGGTCGCTTTTCGGATTCGCTGGACATCAGGCGATTGTCTCATTGTCGACGAGCGTTAGGTCTCGGCTCTGGCGATGTTCTCGACGATGATCTGACAGGCCGTGTCGTAGAAGGCGCTGATCAGGGTGGAGAAGGACAGCTCGAAGGGGTAGATCATGTGCACGGCGAGGGGTTCGACCGCCCATTCGGGAAGGACCGGCACGATGGTGCCCTGTCTCAATTCTTCCGCGCAGATGATCTGGGTGGGCATCGCGCCGATGCCGAGGCCCTGCAGAATGTACTCCTTGCACACCTGAAAGTTGTTGGCTCGGGCCCGCACCCGGGGAGACAGCTCGAATCGTCGGTCGAACTTTGTCAGCGCCAGCTTCTGGGGCCCGCAGAAGCCGAAGTCGATGAACGGCAGCGCGTTCAACTGCAACGGATCGGTGACCGGCTCCGGCAGCGTCTGCACGAATCCCGTCGAGGCGCAGAGGAACAGATTCAGGTCAAACACTTTTCGTGCGATCAGCGTCGAATCCTGCAGCGGTCCCGGACCGAACACGACGTCGAAACCGTCTTTGATCGGGTCGACCATCGCGTCGACCAACCGAATATCCAACCGGGAGTGGGGGTACCGCTGCAGGAAGGTGGCGCCGACCCGGGACGCGTAGTCGATGCCGAGGCTCACCGGTATCGCGACCCGCAGCTCCCCGTGCGGTTCCTGCTTGCTGGCCTCCACCAGTGCCCGCACGCCATTGGCCTCGGCCAAGATGTTCATCGCGTGGTCGTGGATCCGCTCGCCGAGGTCGGTGACCGTGAGTTGATGAGTGTTCTTGCGCAGCAGCTTGATGCCCAGGTCGGATTCCAGCTTGGTCAGCTTGCGGCTCACCGTGGATTTGGGCATTCCGAGCGATGTCGCCGCCTTCGAGATGCTGCGGCAGTCCACCACCTTGCCGAATACCAGCAGGGCATTGAGGTCAAACGGCAGATTCTGTTCCATCGGTGTTCCAAGTATGCAACAGGGTGTTGCGTCGGTACACCTTATTGGTGCCTCGCGCGACTGCTACCGTCGGCCGCACCACGTAGGAGGAACGGGGATGAATCAGCCCATCGCCGTCGCCAAGCCCCCGACCGGGCACTGGACCGACGCATATCCCGAACTCGGCCGCGGCCCGGTGTCGCTCGAAGACTGCGTGTCCGAAGAGTTCTACGAGAAGGAACGCGAACACGTCTTCAAGAAGACCTGGCTCTACGTCGGACGGGTCGAACGCGTCCCGCGCACGGGCAGCTACTTCACCCGCGAGTTCAAATTCCTGAACACATCGATCATCATCGTGCGCGGCAAGGACCGGGTGATCCGCGCCTTCCACAACATCTGCCCGCACCGGGGCAACAAGATGTTGTGGGAAGACGACCCATTCCAAGAAGTCTCCGGCCGCGCTCCGCTGCTGTACTGCCGCTTCCATGGCTGGCGCTACAAGCTGGACGGCTCGCTGCACTCGGCCACCCGCAAGGACCTGCTGCTGGACTTCGACGCCGACAGCTGCCGGGTGCCGGCGGTGCAGTGTGAGGTGTGGGAAGGCTTCATCTTCATCAACCTCAACCCGGACAACACCGAGCCGCTGCGTTCCTTCCTCGGCGAACTGGCCCACGGCCTCGAGGGCTATCCATTTGACGGCCCGCACCAGGTCTATAAGTTTTCGGCCGAATTGCAGTGCAATTGGAAGATTTTCGTCGACAGCTTCGCCGAGAGTTACCACGGACCGTACCTGCACGCGTCGTCGTTCGGCGCTCTCACCGCGGAGGCCAGGGACGCCTTCGACCAGCCGAACCCGTTCACCGATGCCCTGGCCTACCAACTGAGCGGCCCGCATCGGATGTTCTCTTTCGCCGGTGAGCCATCGCGAAAGACGCCATATTCCAAGCCGATTGAATGCGTCATGGAAGCCAGCGCGGCGGGGCCCTGGAACAAAAAGCTCGACCGGGGACCGATGCCTCCAGGGATCAATCCCACACGGTCCGAGAAGTACGGGTTCGACTCGTTCCAGTTCTTCCCCAACTTCGTCCTCATCTTCGGCGCATCGGGGTTCACCACCCACGCCCACTGGCCCACCGGACCGCACTCGCACGTGTTCGAAGTCGAGATGTTCTATCAGCCGCCCAAGACGCACAGGGAACGGCTCGGCCAGGAGCTCACCGTCACCTTCCTCAACGACATCATCCTCGAAGACGCCAGTCCGTCGGAGGGCCTGCAGGCGATGCTCAACAGCGGTGTGCTGACCCACTTCACGATGAATGACGAGGAGATCCTGCTGCGCCACCTGCACAAGATGGTCGGCGACTATGTCGCGGCCGGCGAATCGGGTCAGCAATGAACACCGCACTGCCGCCGGAGTTTTCGCAACTCGAGCACCTGGTGCCCGAGTGGGCGATCGAGGACGGCCACGAGCGCTACGTCAAACGCGTCAACAGCTCGATGGAGCAAATCCGGGCCTTCTACGACGAGGTGTTTCCGCACGCCGAGGAGGCCGTCGCCTACATCGACAAGTTCGACTACTCCGAGCCGCTGCCCGACGACGTCGCCAACCTGCGCAACCTGCTCTACTCGCTGATCACCGTCTCACTGGCGGTCGAGCTGTGGAAGCAGCCGCGGGTCAAGCATTCGGCCAACACCATCCTCACGAGAGTCGGCTGAAGACCATGGGACTCACCTCCGCACAGCTGGAGATTGTCGACCTCACCCCGAGAATCGGCAGCGAGATCAGGACCGATCTCGACACGCTGCTGAGTGGGCGCGAGGCTTCGACCATTCGCGAGGTACTCGAACGGCGCGGTGTGGTGTTCTTCCGCGGATTGGACATCGGCGACGAGCAGCAAGTCGCCATCGCCAAGACCCTCGGCACGTTGGTCGCCAACGAAGGCCAGGGTGGCATCAACAAGATCTCCCTCGACGAAAAGGTCAACCAGCGCGCCAAATATCTCAAAGGCTCGATGTTCTGGCACTTCGACGGTTCCTTGCAGCCGCTACCGAATCTGGCCACGCTGCTGCGTGCGGTGCAGCTCTCCGACACCGGTGGGCAGACCGAATTCTGCAACACTTACGCGGCCTACGAAGACCTTCCGGACGCCGACAAGGAGGCGATAGCGAAGCTGCGGGTGGTGCACAGCGCGGAGCGGTCACAGTATTACGTCACCCCGGAGATGAGCTACGACGAGGTGGCGTTCTGGCAGAAGTCGCCCACCAAGGCCTGCCCCATCGTGTGGACCCACCAATCCGGGCGCAAGTCGCTGCTGTTGGGCGCGACGTCCGACTACGTCATCGGTTTGCCGGTAGAGGAAAGCCGCGCTCTGCTTGCCCGGCTTCGTGATTGGGCCACCCAGCCCCAATACGTCTACCAGCATCAGTGGCAGCCGGGCGACCTGCTCATCTGGGACAACACCGGAACCATGCACCGGGTCTTGCCGTATCCGGCGGACAGCGGGCGACTGATGCACCGAACCATCCTCGCGGGCGAAGAGCCCCTGCAGTGAAAGTCGGCATCGCCACCCCGGTCGTCACCAATGTCGCTGGGGCACCGCTGGAGTGGGAAAAAGACGCGGGCATCGAGGACATCAGCCGGGCCGCCGAGGTCGCCGATCGCCTCGGCTACCAACACATGACCTGCAGCGAGCACATCGGTATCCCATCGACCGAATCCGGGCGGCGCGGAGCGCGTTACTGGGATCCACTGGCCACGTTCGGCTACGTGGCGGGGCGCACCACGCGGATTCGCTTGGCCACCATGACCTTGGTGCTCGGATACCACCATCCGCTGGCGATCGTAAAGCGTTACGGCACACTAGATCACGTAAGCGGCGGGCGGGTGATCCTCGGGGTCGGCGTCGGCTCGCTCAAGGAGGAGTTCGACCTGCTCGGTGCGCCTTTCGACGACCGCGGCGCCCGCGGCGACGACGCCCTGAAGGCGCTGCGGGCGGCTCTGACGAGCAACGAGCCGGCGTATCACGGCGAGTTCTACTCGTTCGACGGGCTGACGGTGGATCCCTGTGCGGTACAGGCGCACATGCCGATCTGGGTCGGCGGGCGCACGCGCCGTTCGCTACGGCGCGCGGTCACCCTCGCGGACGGCTGGTGCCCGTACTACGTGTCGATCCGCACCGCGGCGGACTGGCTTCGGCGGTTTGACCTGCCACCGGATTTCGAGGTGGTGATGCCAGCTGAGCAGCCCCTCGACCCGGCCGGGAAGCCCGAAGCGACCCAGGAAACGCTGCGGGAATTGGCCGACGGCGGCACCACGACCCTGTCGGCCCGCTTCGTCCACCATTCGTTGCGGCACTACCTCGAGCAACTCCACGCTCTGATCGAATTGCACCGCGAAGTCTTCGGCGCCGACGCGCGGACGCAGTAGACAGGACTGGCGATGACCATCCGCGACCCCTAGCGGCTGCCGGCTAAATCAACGTGGAGCATCCGGCCCGAAGGCCGCGATCGACGATCCACGCCTCAGGTGTTCTGGATGATCCACGTGGTGGTGAAGCGCAGCATCTCGGGGATGCCCTTGGCCAGGTCAGACCCGATGGACTTCTCCAGCTTGCCGCCCACCAAAGGGAGCTTGACCTCGACCCGCAAGGCTGACCGCAATTGCGAGCCCCCGTCGTCCGTCGGCGCCAGCCAGACTTCCGCGCGGCCCGACCCCAAACCGCCGGACGCCGAGACGTTGACGTGTCCGCGCACCTGCCCGTCACCGTCCGGTCGCCACGTCTCCGCCTGCACGATCTTCACGTCACCGGTGACGAACTTGGCGATCAGTCCAGGGAGGAGCTGGCGGCCCAGGTGCTGGGTCGTGCGGACCGTCACCGTGCCGTCGTCGTCGACCAGCAGAGAATCCAATGTGACGAGTACGCCGTCAGCGGCCGCGATGCGGGCCAGCCAATAGTCCTCGCGGCCGAAGGCGGAATGGATCTGCTTTACAGTGGCGGACGACTCGGTCGAGACGTCGAATGATCGCGACATATGCATCCATTCTTACCGCAAGCCTGGCTCAGGGCCGCTCGAAGTGCTGGTAGTCGATGGGCTCCGTCCAGTGGCCGCCCCACCGCCACCCGCCGTCCGTGAAGACGCGGACAGCCGGGTCGCCGTCGTGTAAGAGCCCCGGGTCACTGCGGCCGCGATCCAGATAGCCCGCTGCGTTGTGCGGCTGAAAAGTGCCGTCGGCGTAGACGCAGGGGTTCAGGCGTGGGTTCAGGTCGATGGCCCGACCGTAGGCGTGTGGTGACCAGTGTTCGCTTCCCGGGATGCCGCGGCAGTTGAACGCCGACGTGTTGTCGTCCTCCATGGATTGCTCGTCGTCGGCGGCCGGATAGCGGTCCGCGGTGCGGATCTTCTCGATGGGGAAGCCCAGCCGGTGCAGCCGCTCGAAGATCGCGATGACGTCGGGCACCAGGTCCTCGTGCACGATCAGTTCACCGCGGTGGGTCTGGCCGTCGAAGCCAATGTGGTCGACGCCGACGCGCCGCAGCTGCGCCGGGCTCACCGGGCAGCCAGGGCGCCAGCTCGCTCCGAGCTCCCCGGCGGTGACCGGGCGAACGTCGGGATGGCCAGGCGCCGGCGGCGGCCTCGACGTCGTGGATGCGGGAGGTGACGGCCCGGCCACCGGGGGTGGCGGCGCGGCGGTGCACTGCGTCGCGGTGACCCCGACCGCCAACGCGCCGGCCAGCACGGCACCCCACCGCCTGCCGGCAATCAACGGGGATGGGTCCTCACCGCTTGCTCCATCGCGAACAAGACCGTCGCAACCGGGCGTCGCGAGACGGGTCCGGCGCCAACGCTACTGCAGACAGCCAAGCCCCCGCCTTACCCTTGCGATATGCCGGTAGTCAGTGGCAGGGGGAAGTTCTGGCCGCCCTCGCTGCGCAAGACGGTTGTCGTCGCGATTGTGTTGCTCGCCCTCATCGCGGCTTCGCCGTGGGCGTTCACGGCACACACACCGGTCACCGAGCGCCCACCGCAGCCCGCGCAGACACCGGCGCCCGCGGCGGCGCCGACTGCGGCTCCCGCCCCCGAATTCGACACCATCTCCAAGCTGATGAATGACGCGATCGCGGCAGGCGGGCTCCCGGGCGGCGTGGTGATGGTTGGGCACGACAGCAAGGTCGTCTTCCACCAGGCCTACGGGTCGCGCAAGCTCGCGGGCGAGCCGGGGCTGGACGGGTCGCCCGCACCGGCCGAGCCGATGACCGAGGACACCATCTTCGACATGGCGTCACTGACGAAGTGTCTCGCCACGGCGGTCGCCATCATGCAGCTCTACGAACAGGGCAGGGTTGCGTTCGACGATCCGGTGCAGAAGTATCTGCCCGACTTCAACGCGGCGAACGACCCGCAGCGGGCGAAGGTCACGGTCCGCATGCTGCTGACCAACACCTCCGGCGAGGGGATCGACGTCAACCTCGCAGACCCTTGGGGACTGGGCGGACCCGACAAAGCCGAAGGCATTCATCGCGCGCTCACCACGCCACTGCAGTCGGGCCCGGGGGAGCTTTTCCGCTATTCCGACATCAACTACATCCTGCTGGGCGCGCTGCTGGAAAAGACGACCGGCGAGGCCGAGGACACCTACGTCGAGCGCAATGTGTTTGGGCCGCTTGGGCTGCAAGACACTCGGTATCTTGCGGTGGACAAAGCGTGCGGACCACATGTAGTGCGCGGGGCCGCCGTAGCGTGGGGCCCCGCCGCAGCGGGGTCGGCGCCCGTGACATGTCCTGCGGGGACCTGGAACACGAACGTTTTGCCGCGCATCGCCCCGACAGCGCGCGACGAGGAAAGCCGAGACGACCCGGGCAAGAATCCGGATTTCTTTGCGCTGCTTCGGGGTACGGTGCATGACCCGACGGCGCGCCGCATGGGAGGAGTGGCCGGCAACGCCGGCCTGTTCTCGACGGCCCACGACGTCGGCGTCTTTGCCCAGGCGCTGCTTGATCGGCTGGCGGATCGCCCGAGTGAATTCCCCTTGCGGCCAACGACTCTCGCGCTGATGACGACACCGCAGCAGCCCGGCCATAGCCCGGAACAAGTAGAAGCGGCCAACCGTGCCGCCCAGCAAGCCCGCACTCCGAAATATCCGGCGATCGAGGGGCAGAGCCTGTTCGGTTTTGGCTGGGACATCGACACGGCCTTCTCCAGGCCGCGCGGGACGGTCTTTCCCGTCGGCAGCTTCGGCAACACCGGATTTACCGGAACCACGCTGTGGATGGACCCAGGGTCGAATACCTACGTCATTCTGCTCTCGAACTCGATTCACCTACGGGGCAGCCCGCCGATCTCGCACCTCCGGGGCGCGGTGGCCACAGCCGCGGCGCAGGCCCTGCACCTCTACGGCGCCGCACCAATGGAAACGACGCCCGCGCCGCGGAAAAAACCGTAGCTCTTTGTCATTTCACGCAGGGAATGCCGTCGGCGGTCATGCGGGAGAGGTTGGTAACGGCGGGTTGCTGCGTACCGGCGCCGGTAGCGGGCACGGTGGTGACCGGTGCCGCTGCCGTCGTCGTCGATTCCGACGTGGAACGATGGGTCTGGTCGAACCGGGAGAAATCGGTCCCGACGGTCAGCCGCACCGTGTTGAGGGCGACGCTGTCGGATGCGGTCGCCGTTATGTCGTACTGGTCGGCGAGCTCGGTGGCCGCCACCTTCGCGCCGACCCCATAGGTGATGGTGCTGGTCTCGGTGGTGGAGTCGGCCGTGCTCACCTTGCCCTGGCTGAATTTCCCAGTCGCCAAGAGCATTTGGACAGTTGCGGCCTCACCCTGGCGTCCCGAGGCATTGACGACGTCGAGGACGACGCTGCCCGCGGTGCTCTGCGCGTCGCCGTCCGGTTGCGCCGCCGTGGTGGGGCTGGTGGTCGAGGGTGCGGTAGACGAATCGGCGCCCACCAGGTTGTGTGCGATGGATCGGACGGTGGATGTGTCGATGAAGTTCACATAGGCGCCATCTGAGAGTTGACCGAAGCCGGTGACCGGCAGCGTGTACAGCTCCACCGGCCTATTGGGGTATGTCAACGCATTTCGCACGAAATCGTCGAAGTCGAAGCCGGCGTCCACGGCGACGTTCTGCTTGGCGACGTCCAACAGGGCGCGCAGCCGGCTGGGGTCCGACAGCGCCCCGCCGCGGCGCAGCGCGCTGAGAACCGAGACGATGAAGGCCTGCTGGCGCCGGCTTCGATCGAGGTCGGTGAACGCCGCATCGTTGGGGTCGCGGCGTTGTCGAACGAAGGCCATTGCCTGGCCTGCGCTGATCTGTTGCATGCCCTTATGAAAGTCCGCGCCGGAATAGTAGCGGTCCGACGTGTCCTCGTTGAGGCACACCGTGATTGGTTCCACCACCCGGGCGATTTGGAAGAATCCGGCCAAGGTGACTTCGATGAAGTGGTCGATCGGGATCTGCAAAAGGCTTTTGACGGTGCTGATCTCGGCTTTGCGGCCCGCCTCCCGTGCGGCCTGTTCCTTCGCGGTGGCGTCTTGACCTTGAGTCGGGGTCGGACTCGATTGCGAGCCGGCGGAGGTGCGGCCGGTCATCACCCGTTGGTAGGCGTAGCTGTAGGCCTCCTTGATCTTGCCGCGGCAGTCCGAGGTGGGGCATCCGGCCAGATCGACATAATCGTCGCGGGGGATTGAGATCGCCGTGGCCGCAGCGTCGCCGGCGGGCAGGTGCACGACGATGAGCGCGTCGGAATCCCCGTCGGCGGAGTCCTCGTTGCCCGCGTGCAGCGCGTCATAGATGTCGGGTGGAAGCGGCCTGCCATGCTGGTCGCGCCGGCTGTCCAGACCCATGATCAGAATGTTCTGATCACTTCCGGTCGATGCCGGTTCACCGGCCAGCGCCTCGGATTTGGTGATGCCCGCCGACGCGCTGCGATACGCGTGCCAAGCGATGCCGATGACCGCGACCACCACCAGGGAGATCAACGCGGCCAGCATCTTGGCACCGGCCACGATTCTGTGGTTGCGGTGCAGGCGATTCCGGGGCTCGGCCGTCGCTGAATCCGATGCTTCTTCGCCGGGCGGCCCCGCTCGACGCGTCATGACAGGACTGAGAATAGCCAGGTAGCGGCGCTTCAAACCGCGGTTTGCGCGGATTGAGAGGTCGGCATCGGGTGGCGCGGCTACGGTGTTACTGCGGCCCGAACTCAATCTCCAAGAGCCGCAACGGATGCAGCCCGTCGACGTTGCCGACGAACGGCGGGTGGATGCTGTAGCCGAGCATCCGGCGGATGTCATCGGAAACGGTTCGCGCGATATCTCGCGACACCGACAAGGTGAAGGCCTCCATCGGGCGCAGCCAGGGTTGGCAGTACTGCGCGGTGACGGCGAGGCGCTCACCGTCGGTGTTGTTCGCGCCGCCGCCGTGCCACAGCGTGCCCACGAAGAAGACGCACGAGCCGGCGGGCATGACGACCGGTAAAGCCTCATCGCCGGGAGCGGGCCGGCGCTTGCCCCAGCGATGGCTGCCGGGGTAGAGGACCGTGGCGCCGTTGTCGGCGGTGAAGTCGTCGATCGCCCAGATCGTCGCGGCGGCCAACGGTGCGCGGGGGCGCGGAATCGGGTAGAAGCCGTCGTCGTGGTGCGCCAGCTGTGCGGCCTCACCGGGCTGAATGTTGATGGCCTGCAACGCCGAAAGCAGGTAGTTGGGCATCAGCAAGCGGTCGAGCACCGCCAGCACCCGGGGATCATCGACAAGTCGATCGCACACCCGGGTCCTACTCAGCACGCTGTAGATGCGCTGGGTGCGCAGGCCCTCGAACGAGTTGCGTCCGGTGTGCCCGAGCCACGGCCGCACCACCTCGCGGATCTGCGAGCACTGCTCGGCGCTGATCAGGTTCTCCCAGATGACGTAGCCGTCGCGGTCCAGGGCCGCCATGTCCGCCTCGACAATCGCGTTGTCGACCGAACTTCCGCCGGTCGGCGTGCGCTTGTACCGCTGCGCCAGATCGCCCCGCAGATCCTCCAGCGTGGTGACGGATTCGTCGTCGATGCTCATCGGTGCTCGTCCTTAGTCCACTGGCACTTCTGCCCACACTAAGCCGATTTCGCCTCGGTCCACACCCCGAATCGCCGACTCGTCAGCCCCGAAGGCCGGTGATGAAGCGTTGCACGCTACGGGTCAGCGACCGCGGAACGTGGTCGGGATCCATCAGGTCGTTCTCGGCCAGCGGACCCGCCTCGTTGGCCACGGTGCGCTCGGTGAATGGCCGCAACGTCTTGCCCTCTCCGCGAAGCGCCTCGATCGCCTTGAAAACCGACTGGTGTTCGCCGATCGCCTCTGTCAACTCGCCCACCGAAACACCGAGGTGCTCGGCCACCAATTCGTCCCGGAACGAAGAGATTTCGCGGCGCAGCTCGTCGTGTCGCGGATCATCCGGCCGCGCCTCGATGGCCACGTCGCACTCGCTGTCGAAGCCCATGGACCGGTTGTTGAAATTCGACGAGCCGATACGCAACAGCCGATCGTCGACCACCAACACCTTCGAGTGCACGTAGATCGGTCCGTCGCCGTCGGTCACCGGCCAGTAGATGCCCAACCGGTCATGCTCGTCGGCTTCCCACAGCAGCCGGATGAGGCGGTGCCGTGCGCTGTCCATGGTTCCGCGCTCGAGAGGGTTGTTGCCCCTACGGGCCAGCACGATGACGACGTCGGGACCGTCGTCTTCGGCCAGCCGCGCGGCCAGCGCCTCGACGATGGTCCGGGAAGCCAGATACTGGTTCTCGACATAGATGGTGTGGCGTGCCGCCGCGATCGCCGCCAGGTTGAGCGCCTCGACCTCCCGCACTTCGGGGCGATCTAGCAGCTCCGGCACGGTGCGGGCGATTCCGACGTCCACGTTGTGCAGGCTCGGCCGCAGCTTGGCGGGCCAGGCGCTGTGCTTGGCCTCGACCTGGCTCAGCGATTGTTTCGTCGCGGTCTCCCAGCGCGCCAGCGCCTGCTCGCCCAGCGCCCGCGCCGCCGCGCCGTCAACCGCCAGCCCGACGTCGTGCCGCGGCCCATAGCCGCGTCCCGCCGTGCGCCGATGGCGATTGTCGTGCTCATGCGCACGGGTGTCCCACCGTTCCAGGGTGAGATCGATGCCGGCGCAGAAGGCCACGGCGTCGTCGATGACGACGATCTTCTGATGGTGCACGGAGCCGATCGGGTGTGCGCCGTCGATGGCGAAGTGCAGTCGCCTGCTGCTGATCTGGTTGAGCAGCGACACCGGGGTGAGGGCGAACCACAGCCCATCGAAGGCCGGCAGCAGACGAAGATTGGACTTCAGTACATAGATGTCCAGGCCGGGGCGTTTCCACACCATCCAATAAAGGAACGCGCCCAACTGATTTGGCCCGGGAAGGGTTTTCTCGCCCCGCTCGAACGTCACCCGCGAGTCGAAATCCCAGCCGATCAGCACGATTCGATGGCGGGCGCGCAACATGGCCGCCTTGACGTGCTTGAAGTAGTCGGCCGCGTCGATGATGGGGGCAAACTGGTCGGCACGCGCCACGCGCCAGCAGGTCTGGCCGGGAATCAGAAGTCGATCGTCGTGCATGCCGGGGCTCTCAACGAGGTTGATAGGGCAGCGCGGACATAGCCACTGTGTACCACATCGGAGGCGGCTGTCAGGATTGCTGCGCAACCGCCGCCCGACCGCTCGACTTGCACCTTCACCGCGGTTATGCGGGGTCGGAGGGCCTCGGCAGGACAATGGCGCCGATCTATATGAGGATGAAGCGATGCGAATGCTGGTAGTGCTTGCGGGCTCCGCCGCCCTGGTCGGCGCGGCCGCGCCCGCCTACGCCGACCCGGTCGGGACTTCGGGACCTGATGCGAGCTTCATCGCCGCGCTCAACCAGGCGGGCATCACCTATCGGGATCCGGCCGCCGCCGTCGGGGTGGGCAAAAGGGCGTGTGAGCTGATGGACCAGGGCAGTCCCCAGGTGGACGTCATCAAGAGCGTGTCGTCGAGCAATCCCGGGTTCACGGTCGACGGCGCCGCGCAGTTCACCATGATCGCGGCGAGCGCCTACTGCCCGCAGCACCTGGGTCAACGCGTGAACCAGGCGCCGCCGGCGCAGCCGGCGCCGGTCGTCGACCTTCCGCCGCTCACCCCAGGCGCCGCCTAGCGGTCGGCTCGGCCGCTATCACGTTATGCAGCAACGGGTTTCGCCCTTACGCCGCGGCCTCGAGGGTGAGCAAGATGCGTTTGGCTTCCACGCCCCCGAGATAGCCGCCCAGCGCGCCGTCGCTGCGCACCACGCGGTGGCAGGGGACCACGACCGGTAGCGGGTTGGTGGCACAGGCACTGCCGACGGCGCGAACGGCGTTGGGGTTGCCCGCCAGCCTGGCCACCGCGGCGTAGCTCGCGGTGTGGCCGTAGCCGATCTCGGGCAGATGGCGAAGCACCGTGTTGCGGAATCCGACCGAGAGCCGCCAGTCCAGCGGCACACTGAATTCTTGGCGCTTGGCGGCGAAATACTCGTCGAGTTGCCTGGCGGCCGTGTCGAGACGGGCCGGCGCGAGCAGGATGCGTGGGCTGATTCTGTCGGCGAGGCTCTGCAGGACGGTGTCGTGGCCCTCGCTGGCGTAGGCGACGCGGACCAGGCCGTGCTCGGTAGCCGCGATGAGCAGGGCGCCGACCGGGCTGTCGACGACACGGTAGGCGATGTCGAGGATGCCTTGGTGTTCGGCGGACGTGGCTAGCCGGGCGTGCAGCGCGTCGAGATCGCCGGCGGTGGCGTCGGTGATCCGCGCCAGCTCGTGGGCCATCACTCGTTCGTTGCTCATCGGTGTTCTCCTGTCCCGGTGGTGGCGATGCCGGGGTACGTGCGCCTGAGGGTGGCGATGCCGTCGGCGGCGGCGCGCCGGGCGGCGTCGGGGCTGCCGCCGAGGATGGCGGCGATCTCGGCGTAGGGCAGGCCGGCCAGATAGTGGTAGGCCACGGCCTGCTTCTGTTTGGCCGGCAGCCTGTCCAGCGCGTCGGCGAGGTCGTCGTCCCTGCCGGGGTCCGCCGGGCCGGCGGTCTCGGGAACCTGATCGGTGGGCACCGCGCGCCGCGCCCGGGCCCGGGTGACGTCGATGGCTTTGCGGTGTGCGATGGTGACCAGCCAGGCCTCGACGTTGGCGTCGGCGGGCAGGTCGGGGTAGCTGCGCAACGCGGATAAGAACGTCTCCGACCAGGCGTCGTCGGCGTCGACCGGCCCCACGATGGCACGGCACACCCGCAACACCGCGGGACCGTGGTCGACCACCACCGCCTCGAAGGGGCGTTTGGCTGTCACGCTGTGTAGACGCTTGGGCCGGGAGTTCTGTGAGATGCCCTTAGTGTGGGCTACACCGACTGGAAGCTGCGCTCCACCTCGGAGCGGCTGCGAACCTGATCGCTGCCGAGGACGTAGGTCGGCAGGGTGTGTGGGACGGCGGTGCCGCCCTTGACCCTGGCCTGGGCCTGCCGAAACTCCGGGGCCGGGCCGGATGCGGCGTTGATCCCGTTGATGATCGACCACACCGCGGTGCGACGGGCGGTGCGCTCGATGATGTTGCAGTCGCGGTGCTGCAGCAGCTGCTTGGCCCACTTCGGCATGGTGTCACGGATGGCCCAGTCGACGGCCGCCTGCGGCATGGGAACGTTGGGGCCGGTACCCATCGCTTTGCCATGTGTGACAGCCAGTTTCGGCAAGTAGGACTCGAGACACTCGAGCGTTTCGGCCTTGGTGGCCGGCAGATCGGTGCCGCCCAGGGCGTGTCCGACCCGGACGAACTCGCCGTAGTATCGGTCGAGTTGCTTGCCGCGCAAGGGCATTGGGTGATAAAGCTCGTGTGCGGTGGCCAGGCCCCAGACCACCGTTGCATAGTTCCACCGCAGCCACTCGGGGTCGTCGGCGTCGTAGCGGGCGCCGTCGGGGCGCGTGCCCTTGATGGTGTGGTGCATCGCGCGCACCGATTTCGCCAGTCGCTCAGCGGTTTCCGTCGACCCGTATGCCGTGCCGATGAAGAAGGCCACCGAGTGGCCGAGGCGCGTCGCTGCGCCTTCCGGATCGATGTGGGGCACATGCGAAACCGGGTTCCCGTTGCTGTCCCGCTTGATCAGCCGCGAGTGATGCATCCCCATCCAATAGATCGACGGGTCCAGGGTCTCCATGAAGGCGGCGCATTGCAGGCCGAAGATCAGGGCGGGCAGGTGCGAATGCACCCGCCACACGGCGCTGTCGGGACCGAACCAGCCCGGATCGCCGACGGGTGCGGCGAACTCCATGCCACGAAAGAAGTACCGCCGCATGTTGTCGTCCAACTTTTTGTTGATCAGCTGCCCGACGATCTGGTGTGGCAGAAACACGGCGCGCTCCTCGGCAGTTCTGGTCACGACTGTAACCAGAATAAGTTTTGGCTACGAGTGTGACAAGACCGAAGCCCACTCGACTTACGCTGTAGGAATGTCGAGTCCCACCCGGTGGGCCGGTATACCGCTCAAGGACCGCCGCGCCGAGCGTCGTGCGCTGCTGGTCGAGGCCGCCTATCGCCTGTTCGGCAACGGCGGCGAGGCGGCCGTCTCGGTGCGCTCGGTATGCCGGGAATGCGGGCTGAACACGCGGTACTTCTACGAAAGCTTCGGTGACACCGACGAACTGCTCGGCGCGGTCTACGACCGGGTGAGCGAGCAGCTGACCGAGGTGATCGCGGCCGCCATCGAGGAGGCGGGGGACTCG
Organism: Mycobacterium sp. 1245801.1; assembly: GCF_001673055.1. Taxonomy (NCBI): domain Bacteria; kingdom Bacillati; phylum Actinomycetota; class Actinomycetes; order Mycobacteriales; family Mycobacteriaceae; genus Mycobacterium; species Mycobacterium sp. 1245801.1. The sequence continues at coordinate 14,783 of NZ_LZKY01000217.1, read as the reverse complement.
TTGGGGGCCCGAACCCGCGCCGGCATCGCGGCGGTGCTGGGCTTCTCGTCGGCCGATCCGCGGCGCGGTCGCGTGTTGTTCACCGATGCCCGCACGAATCCCGTGCTGGCCGCGCGCCGTCGCGCGACGCAGGACATGCTGCGCCAGGGCGTGCTGACCGAGGGCTGGCGGCTCAATCCGGATTCCGATCCGGTGGCCGCGGAGGTGGCCGCCGCCCTGTACACGGGTGCCATGGCCGAGCTTGCTCAGCAGTGGCTCGCCGGGCATCTGGGCAGTGATCTCGACGCCGTCGTCGACTACGCTCTCAAACTGGTGCTTCGGTAGCTGGGAGTCTCATGGGCGGAATCGATCATGCGATGGCCCCGGTCCGACGCATCCTCGGGCACAAGGTCAGCGTCGGCGCGCTGATCGAACTGGCGGTGTGGCTGACCATTCCGTATTTGTGTATTGGGTTCGCGTGGACCGTCTTTCATCCCGAGCAGACCCAGCGAATCCAGGCACGGATCGAAGCCGTGTCGCCCACCGGCGCGGACGCCATAGCCTTCGGGGCGGCCACGGTGCTGTGGCCGGCGTCGTTGCAGATCGCCGATTCCTGCCCCGCACCGTGAGCGACGTGCGGACGCAATGCGTGCACGACGGGACGGTTTGCTCCTAGGCTCTGTGAACATGTCAATCGACCGGTTCGGCCTTCTTGCAGGCACCATCCGCCTCGCCTCTGGCGTTTCATTCCTCGTCGATCCCTTACGGGCGAACAAGCTATGGGGCGACCCGGAAGAGCCGACGCCGACCGCGCAATTGTTGTTGCGCTCGATGGGTTATCGCGACGCATTGATCGGTGTGCTGCTCGCCGCGGCGGCGCTGCGCGGTAAGAACACGCGCGGCTGGTTTCTGGCGTCCGCCGGCGCCGACGTGGCCGACCTGGTCGGCGGGCTGAGCGTGCACGGCGAGCTGAAGCCCTCCCAACAGATCATCGGCCTGGGCGGCGCCGCCGTCGGCGTCGCCACCGGCCTCTGGGGTGCGGTACGCCCGAGCCGCCGTCCGGCCAACCGCGCGGTGACCGAACCGCCAGCGCCCTGAGCTGACATACCCGGGCGAATCATTAATTTTTTGCTGCCCTAGAACGGAATGCACTCGGTACGCTCAGTGCGTGCCGGAGACGGCGTATGCAAACAGCGGTGGTCTCAGCCTCGCGTACCAGGTGTTTGGTGACGGGCCGATCGAACTTGTCTTCGCTGGCTCGTTCGCCAGCCATGTCGAGCTGTACTGGGCGATGCCGGAGTTCCAGGCCTTCATGGAGCGGCTGGCCACCTTCTGCCGAGTGATCCTCTTCGACAAGGCGGGCGTCGGGTTGTCGGACCCGGTGCCGCGGGTCCGCACCCTGGACGATCGGGCCGCCGAGATCGAGGCCGTCATGGACGCCGCGGGCTTCCAGCGGGCCGCCCTGCTGGGCGTGAGCGAGGGCGGCCCGGCCGCCATGTTGTTCGCCGCGACGCGACCGGAAAGGACCAGGGCGCTGATCCTCACCGGCACGGCGGCATACCTTCCCAGCCAGGGATGGGACGACCTCGATCTTGATCCGGCCGAACTGCGGGCACGCTGCATAGCCGAGCTCGGCGAGGAGTACACCCCGTCCGAAGAACAGATCAGCGGCTTTCAGAGGTTCGGCCGGGCGGTGTTGTCGGCGTGGGGAAGTGGCGAGGCCCTCAAATGTCTGCTGCCCTCCGTCCGGTCCTCTCGGCAGCTGGGCATGCTGGAGCGGATGTGCGCGAGCCCCGGAATGGCGCGGGCCACACTCGAAGCGGCGTTCCAGATCGATGTGCGGCCGATCTTGCCGACGCTGACCATGCCCACGCTGGTCGTGCACGCCACCCGGGACCCCGGCGTCCCGGTGCAGGCGGGGCGGTACCTCACCGCACACATTCCCAACGCGCGGATGGTCGAACTCGACGGCACCGATCACGCGCCGTGGTTCACCGATCCCGACAAGATCGCCACCGAGATCGAGGAGCTTCTCACCGGCAGCCACGCCACTCCGCCGCCGTCGAACCGCGCCCTGCGCACAGTGCTGTTCACCGACATCGTTTCCTCGACCGAACGCGTGGCGGCGACCGGCGACGAGCGATGGCGCGCGATCCTGCAGCGCTTCGGCGAGATCACCGCAGAGGCCGCGCGACGATACGGCGGCACCGTGGTCAAGAGCACCGGCGACGGCTACCTCATCACTTTCGACGCGCCCACCCAGGGCATCCGCTGCGCCGAGAACCTGCGCGACGGTGTCGAGAGACTGGGCGTCGAGATTCGCATCGGCATCCACACTGGCGAGTGCGAACTCATGGACACCGACATCGGTGGCATCGCCGTGCACATCGCGGCCCGGATCCTCGGTCAAGCCGGTGGTGGGGAAATCCTGGTGTCGCGCACGGTTCGTGACCTGGTGGTCGGCTCCGGGATCGGTTTCCGGGAGCGCGGTCTCGTTGAGTTGCGCGGTGTACCGGGCGAGTGGGAGCTGGTCGCCGTCGACCGCCACGGCACCGGCATAGCGTCGCGGGAAGCGCAGTTGGCCGCGGCACCCACGCCCGGCCCACGGACCTCGATGCGTCGATCGGACCGGGCGGTGGCGGTGCTGGCCCGGCGCACCCCCTGGATCCTGCGCGGAATGGCGCGTCTGGCCCCGATCACCGACGGCGGCCAACTGGCCGCCGGAACGACGTCGCGCTGACAGCCGCGCGGCGATGCGGTTGACTAAGCGTCATGGGTTTCGGTGTGCTGACTTTCGTTACCGACGACGGCATTGGTCCCGTCGATCTGGGCAAGGCGCTCGAGCAGCGCGGGTTTGAATCGCTCTTCCTCGCCGAGCACTCACACATCCCGGTCGACGCGAAGACTCCGTACCCGAGCGGTGGGCCGATCCCGCCGAAGTACTACCGCACCCTGGATCCGTTCGTGGCGCTGACCGCCGCGGCGGTCGCCACCGAACGACTCGTGGTGGGCACCGGCATCGCGCTGGTGCCCCAGCGCGACCCGATCCACGCGGCCAAAGAGGTGGCATCGCTCGATCTGGTGTCGCAGGGCCGGTTTCGGTTCGGTGTGGGCGTCGGCTGGTTGCGCGAGGAAATCGCCAATCACGGTGTGGATCCCGCGGTTCGCGGGCGTGTGGTGGACGAGCGGCTCGAAGCGATGATCGAGATCTGGACCCACGAAAAGGCGGAATTCCACGGCGAATTCGTGAACTTCGACCCGATCTACAGCTGGCCCAAGCCGGTGCAGCGGCCCTATCCGCCGCTTTATCTTGGCGGCGGGCCGGCGGGCTTCAAGCGCATCGCCCGGCTGAACGCGGGGTGGCTGTCGATGACACCATCGGCGAAGGAGCTGTCGGCTCCGCTCGAGCAGTTGCGCGAGGTGGCCGGCCAGGACGTGCCGGTGATCCACTTCCACGGTGGCGAACCGACGGCGGAGAACCTCGAGGCTTATCGCGATCTGGGAGTGACACACCTGTTGGTGGACCTGCCAACGGAGCCTCGCGATCAGACGCTGCGACGCCTGGACGGGCTGCAGGCCGAGCTCGCCAAGCTATCGTAAACTCAAGTCCCGCAGAAGGTTTGGTACTTCCCGAAGTCCTCGGGGGCGGGGGTGGCGTAGCGTTCCAGACCCGGCCGTTCGGCATAGGGCTGCGTCACCGCTGCGAGCAGTTGTTCCAACGGGCCGAGCTCGCCGGCCGTCGCGGCGGTGAGGGCCTCCTCGACCAGGTGGTTGCGCGGAATGTAGATCGGGTTGGTGCGATCCATCGCATCGGCGTCGGGACCCAGCGCCCGCCACCGCGTCAGCCAGGCGTCGAAACCGGCGAGGTCGGCGAACAACCCGCGGACGGGTTCGGCGCCTGACTTGGCTTCTGTGCGCGCGGCCTCGCTGAGCCGGCGGAAGAACGAGGTGTAGTCGACGTGATTCTGCTTGAGCAGCAGGAGCAATTCCTCCGCCAACACCGTGGCGAATTCGGCGTCGATGTCGGCGGGCAAACCGAGCTTGGCGCGCATCCCGGAGGACCACACCGCGTCGTAGCGGGTTTGGAAGATCCCGAACGACCGCTCGGCGAGCGCGATCGCCTGCTCGGTGTTGTCCGAGAACAGTGGCAGCAGCGTCTCGGCGAACCGGGCGAGGTTCCATCCGGCGATCACGGGTTGATTGCCGTAGGCATAGCGGCCCCAAAAGTCGATCGAACTGAAGACGGTGTCGGGGTCGTAGGCCTCCATGAAGGCGCACGGTCCGTAGTCGATCGTTTCGCCCGAGATGGTCGTGTTGTCGGTGTTCATCACCCCGTGGACGAACCCGATCAGCATCCATTGGGCGATCAGCGATGCCTGGACGGCGACCACGGCTTCGAACAGGGCGAGGTAGGGATTCTCGGCCCCGGCGGCAGCGGGGTGGTGGCGGCCGATCGCGTGGTCGGCGAGGCGGCGCAGCAGGTCGTGGTTGCCGGTGGCCGCGGCGAATTGGAAGCTGCCGACGCGCAGATGGCTGCTTGCCACTCGGGTGAGTACCGCCCCCGGCAGCGTTTCTTCGCGATGGACCGGACGCCCGGTGGCCACCACCGCCAGCGACCGCGTCGTGGGCACTCCCAGGGCATGCATCGCCTCGCTGACGATGTATTCGCGCAGCATCGGCCCCACCGCCGCCAGCCCGTCACCGCCGCGGGCGAACGGGGTGGCTCCGGAGCCCTTGAGGTGGACATCGCGTAGCCGTCCGTCACCGTCGACCAGTTCGCCGAGCAACAGCGCACGCCCGTCGCCCAACCGCGGAACAAAGCCGCCGAACTGATGCCCGGCGTAGGCCTGGGCTACCGGAGTGGCGCGGTCGGGCACCAGGTTGCCTGCCAAGAAGCGCAGCCCTTCGGCGCCGCGCAGCCAGCCGGGGTCGAGGCCCAGTGTGGCGGCGAGCGGCTCATTGAGCACCAGCAGCCGCAACTCGGGGAACGTCTCCGCCTGCCAGCGGACCGCCATCTCCGGCAGCTCGCGGAAGAACCGATCCTGAAGCGCGACGGTGGTATCCGGGGCAACGCTCATCTCATCGAGCCTACGGAAAACCCGGGTGCTCTATCCGAGCGCTTTCCCGATCAGGTCACGGGCACGGTCGAGCATGGATGCGAACGGCCCGAGCGCGAAGTTGAGCTTCGCCGACTCCACGCCCGGGTGCGGACGCGTCGGGGCGATGGCCTCGGCCGCACGTACCGCCGCGCCCATCCGCTTGAGATCGTCGGGGTCCACTTCGCGTTCCAGCACGGGGAATTCGTCGTTCTCCTCCTGCCGGGCATGCTCGAGGACGGCCTCGCGCAGCTTGCGGAGTTCGTCGATGAATTCCTGGGAGGTGATATCGAGCTTCTCCACTTGCGAGAGCAGCTCCTTGGCTTCGTGCTCTTCCTTGAGACGGGCATCGACGATGGCGTCGCCGGCGTCGTCCTCCCGCCGCACCCGCGGATGCACGACCATTTCCTCGGCCGTTTCGTGGACGGCCAGCAACTGGCGCAAGGCCGCAAACGGCTCTTCACGCGCTTTCGGGTCCGTGGCGTGCAGCACCTGATCGAACATGTCCTCGATGAGGTTGTGCTGGGCTTTCAGGAACGCGACGACTTCGTCGGGTGACTGAATGATCATCTCGGCCATCGCCGTACCTCCTGTGAGGAGAGAGTGGGAAACGCACGTTGGGCTGTGTGCGGCTTGATCCAGGGCATACCCGCTGCACAAGCCGCCAAACGGCGCCTCACCGTGCGCGACGCACGCCGGCACTCGACCGTCAGCTGAAATAGCTTGCGGCACAGGGTGTTTGTGCGCGGCTCCCCAGATCCCCGTCAACCGCGCGGACGTCCGACGGGGATCTGGGAAGCGCGGGTTAGTTAGACGCCGCGGTCGCGGGTGGTGGCCGGCCCGACGCCGGTGCCGGCGGGCGTGTCCTTGCGGCGCATCAGTCCGGCGAGTCCGCCCAGGCCCAATAGGCCAGCCAGGCCCCACAGCCCGGTCTTGTCGCTGTGCTGGTCATTGTTGTTGTTGCTGTCCGCCAACGTCGTCGTCGTGGAGGAGGGCGCCGGAGCACTGGAGGCATTGGCGACACCCGCGCCACCGAACAACAGCGCTCCGGTGGCTGAAACGATTGCAATGGTCTTACGCATTTCTACTCCTAGTGAGTTTGCTGATCGAGCCATAACGACTGATCGACACGCATTTCGGGACCAGGATGCTCTAGTCTCCGCATGACACGACGCACGACCGATGGCCGCAACGTAGCGAGGTGTGGGCTACCCCGGCAAACCACGCCGAAACTCGACGCCAGACCTTTTTCGTTTGCTGGCCACCGCCGCAGCGATTGGCGGGCCGGTCGGACGCCAACCAAAAAAGCGAGATGTGTCACACGTCCGCCGCAGATGTTGAGCGCCCCCCGGCGAATGGGTAGCCGCAGAAACAAGGCGCTCTCGTGCCGATCCAAGTAATCAACGCAGGAGGCGAAATCTTCATGACTTCATCGGACAAGACCACAGTGCTTGCGCAGCTGCGCGCACTGCACCAGCTGACCAACACCGAAATCCAGGTCGCCGAAACCCGCATCGCGCAGGCACGCACCGAGGCGGTGCAACGGGAGCTGACGCAGAACGCCTCGAACGGGCGTGAGCGATCGGAGGCCATCGAGAAGGCGATCCGGGACCTCGGTGGCGTCCCCGACGTGGTCGGCCCGTTCCTGGGCCGCGCCGCGGCCGCGGTCAAGGCCTTGACCGAGCAGGCCCAACCTTTCGATGAGGCGCTTTTGGGTGATCTGGCGCTGGAAAACCAGCTGCTGGACCGCTCGCGCTACCTCAAGGCGCTGGCCGTCGCCGCCGAGCTCCCCGACATCGAAAGCCTGGCGACGCGGCTGATCACTGCGCACTCGGCCACCGTCGCCTGGCTGACGACCGTCCTTGCCGAGGACGCCCTCGGCGGTCCGGCCGCGCTGCGGCGCACGCCATTGCAGGCGGCGACCGGGACCGCGGTGAAACTGTTCAACCTGCCCGTTGAGTGGTCGACCCGCGGAATCGACCGCGCCGCCGACGCACTGCGTTCGGCGCGGCCGGCGATCAATGACCTGGTAGGCAGGGGCGCCCACGCCGGTGATGTGGCGACGAAAGCGCTCGCCGCGTCGCGTAATGCCGCGCTCGAGGCGGCCGAGAAGGTCACTCGCAACGAGGGCGCCCGGCAGACCGCCGATGCCCTGCACTCGGCGCGCGCCGCGGTGGGTGTCCTCGACGCCGACGAGCTGCCCATCGCCAACTACGACGAGCTCAACGTCAACGAGGCGGCGGCCGCGGTCAAGGAGCTCACCAGCCCGAGCGACGTGCGGGCGATCATCGCCTACGAGGAGGCGAACAAGAATCGCCAGCGGGTCGTCTCAGCTGCCCAAACGCGCGTCGCGGCCATTGCGCAAGAGGTCGTGGGCATCAACTAGTTCGAACATCCGATCAGGTGGCACGGCCGCCCGGCCCGAGTTCTCGCTCGGTCGGGCGGCCGAGCCGTCTGCGATATCGCTACGGTTGGGGAATGTACGAGCAGGTCAACAGCAGCGCGCCGGACTCCGACGACGTCATCGGTTTCCGCATCGACCCCGTGTTGGCCCGGAGTTGGCTGCTGGTCAACGGTGCGCACGACGACCGGTTTCAGGCCGCGGCGCACTCGCGCGCCGACATCGTCGTGCTCGACATCGAGGACGCGGTCGCTCCCAAGGACAAGCACGCCGCCCGCGACAACGTGGTGCGCTGGTTGAACGCCGGGAACACCGACTGGGTGCGCATCAACGGCTTCGGCACCCCGTGGTGGGCGGACGACCTCGCCGCCCTGGCCGCCACTCCGGTCGGCGGGGTGATGCTGGCGATGGTCGAATCGGTGGACCACGTCACCGAGACGGCGCAACGGTTGCCCAACGTGCCGATCGTCGCGCTGGTGGAAACGGCCCGCGGCCTGGAGCGCATCACCGAGATCGCCGCGGCGAAGGGAACCTTCCGACTCGCCTTCGGCATCGGCGACTTCCGCCGCGACACGGGGTTCGGTGAAGACCCGGGCACGTTGGCGTATGCCCGGTCGCGATTCACGATCGCGGCCAAGGCGGCCAGCCTGCCCAGCGCCATCGACGGGCCCACGATCGGCTCCAACGCTTTGAAGCTGATCGAGGCCACGGCGGTTTCCGTGGAGTTCGGGATGACCGGCAAGATCTGCTTGACCCCGGACCAATGCGCCGTTGTGAACGAGGGCCTGTCACCCTCACACGACGAAATCTCGTGGGCTAAAGAGTTTTTCGCTGAGTTCGAGCGTGACGGGGGAGAGATCCGCAACGGCTCCGACCTCCCGCGCATCGCCCGGGCGACCAAGATTCTCGAGCTCGCCCGGGCGTACGGCATCGAATCGTCGGAATTCGACGACGAAGAACGGGACCATTCGCCGGCGCCGTCGGACACCTATCACTACTGAGCGCTATGCGGCGTGTCGCGCGAGCGCGACACCGACGCGGATCTCCAGCTTGCTGACGGTGATCGTGGGCCCACGCGCCGGGGCCGCCGACCGGTAGGTTTTGCCGGTCGGTGTCGTGACAAGCGCGGTGTGCGTATGGTTTTCGTCAACACCGGTGCTAACCTTCCACGCCGCGTTCTCCTTGACGTAGTTGCAGCGCTCGCACAGGCCCAGGCCATTGTCTGCGGTGGTGAGGCCGCCGTCGGCCCACGGCTGTGCGTGGTCGCGATGCCGGATCGGCGCGTCGCAGTAGGGCGTGCGGCAGCGTTGATCGCGCAACCCGATGAACGCGGCGAGTGCGCGCGGGAAAAGTCGTGCCCGTGATTCCATGGCCACCAGTGCCCCCGCTCGGGGATGCGTGTAGAGCCTGCGCAGGGTCGCTCGCGAACGATCGTCGGTGGCGGCCTGTGCGACCATGCTCCGCGCGACCGCGGCGGGAATGGGACCGTAGCCGCAGACGTCGGCCGGTGCATTGCCGCCGCCGAGCAGCGTTTCGTCGGACAGCACCAGGTTGACCGCGATCGGCGTAGGGACCGTCGCGCAGCGCCCGGTGACTCGTTCCACCAGCGTATCCGCCATCACCTGCCCGCGCGGCCGCCCGTCGCCGCGGGTGTCAGCTTCACGGCGCAGCGCCGCGTACACCGAAACCCCTTGGGCCACCGGCAATAACGCGGTGAGATAGGTCATCGTGTACGGCGCCGGCCGAATGGTGACCGTCCGGTCATTCGCGGCCTTGGCCGCCCGCTCGACGACGGCGTGCGGATCGAGCCGGTAGGCGATCGCCTTCGCGGTCGCGGCCACGCGCGCATCGCCCATGCCGGTCAGACTCGTCGGGTCGGCACACATTTCGGCGTCCAGGGCGCGGCGGTCCTCGACGTCCAGGCATGCGCTTTCGCGCACGATCAACGTGGCCCGCCACTCGGACAAGACCCCACTCTCCAGCGCCGCCAGCGTATGTGGCATCTCGTACACCAGAGCCTTGGCGAAGCCCAGGTGCCGGCCGCCTCGCGCGGGTGCGTCCCGTCGCGCCAGCGCGACCTCGCCGGCCACGCCGCGGCCGCGGCGCGCCGCGGGCACCGCGGCGGCCGCTTCGGCGGCCCGACGCGTCGCATCCAGGGCCGCCGCCGCTCGGGCCTGGCCCGCTGCCGCCGCAGACTTGATCGACTCCAAGTCGGCGATGCGCTCGATCAGCGCCGCTTCGTCGGCAGCCGGGTCGACCGCCGCCAATTCTTCGAACATATATTCGGTTATAAACGGCCCACCGACAAGCGCCCATCGCTACGCTGAACGGATGAGCGCCAGAAGGCGCATCCAGGTGGCGCGGGTCTACGACGAAGTCAGCCCCGGCGAGGGGCAGCGGGTTCTGGTCGATCGGGTCTGGCCGCGGGGAGTGCGCAAGGACGATCCGCGAGTGGGCATGTGGTGCAAGGACGTCGCGCCGTCGAAGGACCTGCGCGAGTGGTATCACCACGACGCGGACCGGTTCGACGAATTCGCGGCACGCTACAAGGAGGAGCTGCACGGCAATGCCGCCCTGCAGGAGTTGCGCGCGCTTGCCAAGCAGGGCCCGGTCACGCTGGTGACGGCGACCCGCGACCTGGACATCAGCCAGGCGGCCGTCCTGGCGAAGCTGCTCAAGCCGCGCTGAGTCCAGTGATGAGTGACGCCCAGCCCATCCTTCCGCGGGAACTGACCGATCTTCCCGAGGCGATCAGCAGCGTCCCGCCGCCGCCCATCCCGGACCTCCCCGAGCCCTACGGTCTGCGCGTCGTCGACCCGGACGCCGACGCCGCAATGATCGCGGAGTGGATGAGCCGGCCCCATCTGGTGCAGGCCTGGGAGTCCAACTGGCCGGTGCAGCGCTGGCATCGGTATCTGCAGGCGCAATTGGAAGGCGCGTTTTCGCGTCCCTTCATCGCCACCCTGGACGGGGTCGATCGCGCGTATATCGAATTATACAGGGCGGCAAAGGATTCCATCGCCCGACGGTATGAGCACGACCCGCACGATCTGGGATTGCACGTCGCGGTCGCCGATCTGGACCACATCGAGCGCGGCCACGTCAGCTACCTGCTGCCTTACCTGGTGGTCAGCATCCTCACCCTCGATCCGCGATGTCGCCGCATCATGTTCGATCCCGACCATCGCAACGTGTTGGCGCGCAAGTTCTGTGAGCGCAGCGGTTGCACATTCCTCGGTGAGCATCAGATGTCGAATCGGCGGATGGCGCTGTACGTGCTGCCCCGCACTCCAGAGGACGTCCCGCGTCAGCGCGATACCTGAACAGCCATCAAAGCTGCTGTGCCAGCTGCTGTCCGATGAAGGCCGCCGCCTCACCCAGCGCGACGCTGACGACGATGTTGGCCAGTGCCGCGCGGAGTTGGCGTTCTTCGCCGAGCCGCTGCGTTTCCAGCATCCAGGTCGAAAACGTGGTGTAGGCGCCGACGAAGGCGGTGCCCGCCAGCAGGGCCGCCTCCTTGTTCAACGCCAGGCCACCGAGAAAGCCCAAAAGCGCTGCGCCGCTGACATTCACGCATAGCGTACCGAACGGAAACGGCCGAGACACCCGCCGCGCCACCGTGCGGTCGACGACGAAACGCAGGACCGACCCGATGCCGCCGATCAGCGCGACGCCGACCCAGACCAGAGCCGTCGTCACGGTGGCGGCCGTCATCGGCGCACCGGAACCCGGCGCACCAACTTGGTGGCAAGGTGCACCGCCAGCAGGCCCAGCACGATGCTGGTGACCGTGTAAGAGACGGCCAGCGTCCAATGACCGTGCTCGATCATCCGCAGCGTCTCGACCTGCATTGTCGAGAAAGTGGTTAAACCGCCGCACAATCCGGTGCCGAGCAGGGGCCGCCGATAGCTTGACGTCGGCAACCGCTCCAGCAGCCGGGTGGTGAAGTAACCCACCAGGAAGGCCCCGACGATGTTGACCGCGAACGTGGCCCAGGGCCAACTCGCCGGATCGCCGCCGGCCAGCGTGCTCAGCGCGGCACGGGCCACCGACCCCAGCGCACCACCGGCGAACACCGCGGCCAATTCGCGATAGTCCCGTTGAGCCACTGGCGTCGGTTCCCTTCGTTTGCCGGTGCGCTACGCAGCGTATGGCCGAAGTCCAGACCGGCGCAGCCCGGGGGGACGCGGACACGGGCAGAATTGACAACCATGGTCGCCAACCCTCGCGCCGGACAGCCGGCCCAGCCCGAAGATCTCGTCGATCTGCCCCACCTGGTGACGGCGTATTACTCGATCGCGCCCGACCCCGGTGACGTCGCCCAGCAGGTGGCGTTCGGCACGTCGGGCCATCGCGGCTCGGCACTGGGCGGAGCGTTCAACGAGGCGCATATCTTGGCGATCACGCAGGCCATCGTCGAATACCGCGCCGCGCACGGCGTGACGGGTCCGCTGTTCATCGGCCGGGACACGCACGGGCTTTCCGAGCCGGCCTGGGTGTCGGCGCTGGAGGTGCTGGCCGCCAATGAGGTGGTGGCCGTCGTCGACAGCAGGGACCGCTACACGCCCACGCCGGCGATCAGCCATGCCATCCTCACCTACAACCGGGAGCGCACCGACGCGCTGGCCGACGGGATCGTGGTCACGCCGTCGCACAACCCGCCCGCGGACGGCGGCTTCAAATACAACCCGCCCAACGGCGGACCGGCCGATACCGACGCCACCAACGCAATCGCCAAGCGCGCCAACGAGATCCTGCGCGACGGGTCGGGGGTCAAGCGCGTTCCGCTGGCCCGCGCGCTCCAGTCCGTGCAGCGCCACGACTACCTCGGCAACTATGTCGATGACCTGCCCAACGTGGTCGACCTCGATGCCATCCGCGAGGCGGGGGTGCGCATCGGTGCCGACCCGCTGGGCGGGGCCAGCGTCGACTATTGGGGCGAGATCGCCCAGCGGCATCGCCTGGACCTGACCGTGGTCAATCCGCTGGTCGACGCGACCTGGCGGTTCATGACCCTCGACCACGACGGCAAGATCCGGATGGACTGCAGCTCGCCGGACGCGATGGCGAGCCTCATCGCCAACCGCGATCGGTATCAGATCGCCACCGGCAACGACGCGGACTCCGACCGCCATGGCATCGTCACGCCCGATGGGGGTCTGCTGAACCCGAACCACTACCTCGCGGTGGCCATCGAATACCTCTACACCCGGCGGCCGTCGTGGCCGGGCGGTATCGCCGTCGGCAAGACCGCCGTCAGTTCGTCCATGATCGACCGGGTGGTCGCCGGGCTCGGCCGCAAGCTGATCGAGGTGCCGGTCGGATTCAAGTGGTTCGTCGACGGCCTGATCGAGGGGACCATCGGCTTCGGCGGCGAGGAGTCGGCCGGGGCGTCGTTCCTGCGGCGGGACGGCTCCGTGTGGACCACCGACAAGGACGGCATCATTCTGGCGCTGCTGGCGTCCGAGATTCTCGCGGTCACCGGGCTGAGTCCGTCGCAGCGCTACCAGCAGCTGGCCGGCGAGTACGGCACGCCCTACTACGCGCGCGTCGACGCGCCCGCCGATCGCGACCAGAAGGCGCGGCTGTCGAAGCTCTCCGCCGACCAGGTGACCGCGACCGAATTGGCGGGGGAGCCGATCACCGCGAAGCTGACCGCGGCGCCCGGCAATGGCGCACCATTGGGCGGATTGAAGGTGACGACGGCCAATGCGTGGTTTGCCGCGCGCCCGTCGGGCACCGAGGACGTGTACAAGATTTACGCGGAATCCTTCAAGGGGCCGCAGCATTTGGCCCAGGTGCAGGAGACCGCGCGCGAGGTGGTTAATAAAGTCATTGGGTGACCTTTTCCCTCCGTCGTGCCCGCCCGGGGGGACGTGCATCCCGTTCTAGCCGGCTGCCGCGCGAAGTCTGGATCCTGAGCTGGGCGAATATCATGATCGCCCTGGGCTACGGCGTGATCTCGCCGGCGCTGCCGACCTTTGCGCGCACGTTCGGGGTGAGCATCAAGGCGGTGACTTTCTTGGTCACCGTCTTTTCATTGAGCAGGTTGTGTTTCGCGCCGATCAGTGGACTGCTCACCGAACGCTTGGGCGAGCGGCGGATCTACATCGGCGGTTTGCTGATCGTGGCGGTGTCCACCGCCGCGTGTGCCTTTTCCCAGGCCTACTGGCAGTTAATGCTTTGCCGGGTTTTCAGCGGCATCGGGTCGACGATGTTTTACGTCTCGGCGCTGGGGCTGATGATCCACATCAGCCCTCCCGATGCGCGCGGCCGGATCGCCGGGCTGTTCACCACCTCGTTCATGGTGGGCGCGGTCGGCGGCCCGGCGGTGGGCGGCCTGGCGGCGGGTTGGGGGTTGACCGCTCCGTTCGTGGTCTACGGCGTCGCCATGCTGGCCGTCGCGGTGGTGCTGTTCTACAGCCTGCGGAACTCGGCGCTGGCTGCGCCGCCACCCCCGACGCGATCCACGGTGACGCTGCGCGAGGCGCTGCGGGTGCGCGCGTACCGCTCGGCGTTGCTGTCGAATTTCGCGACCGGCTGGTCCGCGTTCGGCCTACGGGTCGCGCTGGTGCCGCTGTTCATCTCCGATGTAATGGGCCGGGGCATCGGCATCATCGGCGTGGTGCTCGCGGCGTTCGCGGGTGGAAACGCGCTGGCGGTCATCCCCAGCGGCTACCTGTCGGACCGGATGGGGCGGCGCACCCTGTTGATCATCGGGCTGGTGACGTCCGGGGCGGCGACCGTCTGGTTGGGTTTCGTCTCGTCGTTGCCGGTGTTCATGGTGGCGGCGGGCGTGGTCGGGGCGATGACGGGGATCTATATGTCACCGTTGCAGGCCGCCGTCGCCGACATCCTGGGCAATGAGGCGCGGGCGGGTCTTCCGGTGGCGACGGTGCAGATGATGTCGGACCTGGGCGCGATTGTCGGGTCGATGGCGGTCGGTTGGGCCGCCGAGCAGTTCAGCTACATGTGGGGTTTCGTCATCAGCGGGGTCGTCCTGCTGATCGCCGCGATCGGCTGGGTGGTGGCGCCGGAGACCCGCACGGCGGCGGATCTCGAGGCCGATCTGCTGGCCTCCGAGGCGGACGTGGAGCCGGTCTGAGCAGCAACTTTGATGGACGGTTACCGGTGGTGTAGCTTCGATGGGCACGACTTCTCGGGGCTATGGCGCAGCTGGTAGCGCACCACACTGGCAGTGTGGGGGTCAGGGGTTCGAGTCCCCTTAGCTCCACCAAATTGTTTGCTGATTATCGATCGTTATAGCTGGGTATCCAGCAAACCGTGCGTTGCATCCACGTCGTCGC
>NZ_LZKY01000216.1:0-54516 GCF_001673055.1 Mycobacterium sp. 1245801.1 | reverse complement strand
GGCAAGGCCAAGGCCTACGAGGAGCGCGAGCGGGCCGAGCAGCAGTAAACGGTCAGCTAGTCGAGCGGGCCCGGTCACTGACCGGGCCCGCTTCGCTGCGTAAACCCTGCTACCGCAACGCGGTTTCCAGCAGGCCCAACCGCTGGTAGGCGTTTTCGATCTGGGCTTTCGCCTCGGCGGGCAGCTCGGCCTGCGGGGGGCGGGAGTGCGGATACGCGCCGATGGGCAGGCCCAGCAGCGATGCGGCGTACTTGAATGCGCCGCCCCAGTGGGTGAAGTAATCCGCGCGGCCGGGGTAGCAGGTCCACCAGGATCCGACGTCGAGGTCGAACTGGTCCAAGCCCGACTCACGGCCGTAGTCCATGGCCTCGACGAGTTTGTCGCTCTGGATGAGATCCCAGTATTCGGAGAACAGTCGCCGGGTGGGCGTCTCGAAAAGGTAGCCGGCGGTACCCAATTGCGCCGGACAGACGATCCCGTCGCGCAGCCAGCCGGCCCGGTAGACGGTCTTGTCGCATTCCCACACCGCGAGGCCGGGCGCCAGCTCGTGCAGCATCCGGCTGCTCGCCGGCCGGAAGGCGCCTTCCTTGCTCGCGCACACCGCGGGAACTTCGTCGTAGATCCGGGCGCTCTCGGCGGGCGTCAAGACGTAACCCGAGGACGGCGAGTTGAACATGCCCAGGGCGATATCCGTCCGCGCCGCCACGTATTTGAAAAAGCGCAGCACGCCGTCACCCCCGTGCGCCTCCATCATCGGCGTTTGGATGTAGGCGATGTCGGCCCCCGCCTCCTGCGCGTGCAGCGTCAGGTCCAGGCAGTCCTTCGCCGACATCGCCGCCGTGCACGCCTGCACCACCACGTCGGGATTGATGCCGCGCGCTTCCTCGACGGCCACCTCCAGCAGGCGTTTGCGTTCCTCGAGGGTCAGCGACCAGAACTCCGCGATCCCGCTGGTACACCACAACATCGGATGCCCCAGATCACCGACGCAATAGCGCACCAGCGTCCGATAGGCCTCCCAGTCGATGTCATCGCCGTCGGTGCCGCAGAACGGCGTGTAAAGGGAGTCACCGATCCCCCGCAATGCGCCCGACGCCCACGCCCGCGCCTCCGCTGCCGTAGCCACAATCGACTCCTTTTGTCTGCCAATCGATTTCTTCGACCCGTCGTCAGGTGAAGTCCGAACCGCCGTCGACGTTGATGTTGGCGCCGGTCATGTAGGAGTTGCGCCGCGAGGCGAGGAACGCGGCGACCGGGCCGATTTCCTCCGGCAAGCCCGCACGCGGCATGTGCGCCGGATGACCGAAATGCTTGCCGATGGCTTCCATCAGGGCGTAAGGGTCATTGCCGTCGACCCCCACCGAATTCGCCCAGCCGATCAGCGATTCCGATGCGATGCTGCCCGGCGACACCACGTTGACCATGATCTCGTCCTTGGCCAGCAGCAGAGACAGGTTTTTCGACACGCTGGTCAGCATCGACTTCGCCGCCGTGTAGGCGGGCAGCATGACGCTTTGCCGCTGCGTCGAGTGTGCGGAGAAGTTCACGATCCGGGCCCATTGCGCCTTGCGCAACAGCGGAAGCGCCGCGCGGACGCAGCGCACCATTCCCAGCACGCCGTCTTCGACGGATTGCCGCCACTGGTCGTCGGTCAGCTGCTCGAACGTGCCGGCCGCGCCCGGTCCCACCGTGATAACCAGCGCGTTGAGTTCGCCGTCCCATCGCCGGGCGAGGTCGCCGAACACCTCGCTCACCGCACCGTCGTCCCCGATGTCCGCCGTCAATCCGATCGCGTCCGGGCTACCGCGCTGCGTGAGATCGGTCACCGCGGCGTCCAGGGCGTCGCGGCTGCGGCCTATCACCGCGACCCGGGCGCCTTCGTCGGCGAAGCAGCGCGCCGTTGCCAATCCCATGCCGCGGCTACCGCCGACTACCACCGCCGTGGCATTCGCCAGCCCTAGATCCATTGCGTAATCCGTAGCCCTAGTCTGGTCATTTTCGCCTGTCCAGCCGCTTTACCAAAAAGCCTACGATAGGTATTACAGTAGCAGAGGGATAATGTGACACGAAGGCGTATACGCAGGTCAAAAGAGAAGTGCCGGTAAATTCAATCGTACCGGCAGCACGGCTGCCAGACCGCATACCCGGAACGGATTTTGATGGAGGTGCCCGTAGTGGCAAAACAGGCAACCGCCGATAAGCGTCAACGACGCGAACGCGGGTCCATCAATCCCGACGACATCATCAGCGGCGCATTCGAACTCGCGGAGCAGGTGTCGATCGACAACCTGAGCATGCCGCTGCTCGGCAAACATCTCGGCGTGGGTGTGACGAGCATCTACTGGTACTTCCGCAAGAAGGACGACCTGCTCAACGCGATGACCGACCGCGCGCTGAGCAAGTACGTGTTCGCCACGCCCTATGTCGAGGCCAGCGACTGGCGTGAGACCTTGGCCAACCACGCGCGCTTGATGCGTAAGACGTTCATGGGCAACCCAATTCTGTGCGACCTGATTTTGATTCGAGCCGCGCTTTCGCCGAAGGCGGCGCGGATGGGCGCTCAGGAGATGGAAAAGGCGGTCGCCAATCTGGTGCAGGCCGGGCTGTCACCGGAGGATGCCTTCGACACCTATTCGGCGATTTCGGTGCACGTGCGCGGTTCAGTGGTGCTGCAACGGCTCTACGAAAAGAACCAGTCCTCGGACGTCGGTCCCCGGGCCATCGAGGACGCGGTTGCGATCGACCCGGAGAAGACGCCGCTGCTCGCTCAGGTGACCGGGATAGGCCACCGCATCGGCGCCCCCGACGAAACGAATTTCGAATACGGACTCACCTGCATCCTCGATCACGCCAGCCGGCTGATCGACGAGAGCAACGGATCCAAGGGCAGCAAGGCGGCGCCGTCGCGGCAGCGCAAGCCGGCCAAGTCGGCGCCGGCCCGGGGCCGGACCAAGGCGACAGCGGCTCGCTAGCGCCCCGAAAAGGCTTGTCAGCCCTCGGGTTCCGGGACGTGGAAGTGCTCGTCGCGTAACCGGAACGCCTCCCTGGCGCCGTGCTGCGCGCGGGTCTTGACGAAGTTGAATTCGCCCGGCCCGAATTGCAGGTTGGTGCCGAGCGCGTGGAACAGATAGCTGGCGACCTCTTCGCCCTGATACGCCTGGCTCTGCTCGACCAGCCGGAATGCCTCCTTGGCGATGACGACCCCGTCGGCGGGCATCTTCGCCGCCTTCTCGGCCCAGTAGCGCGCGCGGGCCGTCACCGCGCCGGGTGCGCAGGTGTCGGTGAAGATTCCCAGGTGCTCGATCTCGCCCGCCTCGATGATGTCGCCGGTCAACAGCAGGCGCCGGGCCAGCACCGGGCCGAGCCGGTGAAAGAACATGTGCAGGCTGCCGAGGGCGGGGCCCAGGAACCGTGTCGCGGGCATGCCGATCTTGGTGTCACGCGCGATGACCGAGATGTCGGTCATCAACGCCATCTCGAAACCGCCGCCGAGCGCGTAACCGGCGATCTCCCCGACCGTCACCTTCGGGAATCCCATGAAATTGTGGTAGAAGCCAAAAGACTTGCGGTCCACCGTAAGTCGTCGCCGCTGGCTGGGGCGACGTTTGGCGGCCCGGTCGGCACCGGCCGCCTGGTCCGGTGGCGCGGACGAGCCGTACCATCCGTAGGCGTTGTTCATGTCCGCACCGGTGGAGAACACCCCCTCCGCCCCGCGCAGTAGCACCACCGTCAGGTCGTCGTCCTCGGCCACCTGATCAAGGCATCGGGCGACGGCCTCACGCATTGCCGCGTCATAGGAGTTGCGTTGTTGGGGATTGTTCAACGTGATGGTCGCGATGCGCCGATCGGGATCGATGTCGAAGAGCACGCGATCGTCAGAGGTGCTCGAGGCGGTCATGTATCGGACTCCTTTCGGCGCCTGCCGAACCGCGATCCGGCAAGCTTTTCCGGCCGTGACGCCAACGTGTTGACCTCGCCGGTACAGAGGACTTCGTCGTGAAGCGACAGCCGCCCGGTCGACGTGATGCCGCGTTCACCCTCCGTGCGGGCTATGTCGAAGCGCAGCTCGGTCAACACCGGGGTCGGCCGGCGGAAGGTTACGACCAGGGATCGTGTCTTGCCGGACAGGCCGGTGACGCAATTGTGGTGCTGGATGACGCAGTCGAAGAAGACGCCCAGGAAGCCGCCGTGCACCAGGCCCGGCGGCCCTTCGTACACCAGGGGGAATTCGACAGTGCCCGTAGCGTTCTCGGCGTCGAGTCCGTCGAACCGGTACTCCGGAAAGCACGGGTTGTATGCACCGATGTCGGTCGCGTGGTTGAGGTAGACGCGGCGCGGATCGTCGGGCAATTCGCCGATGCGCGGTGCGTTGTCCGCGGGCGCCGCGGCGACCAGCTCGCCTTCCCACTCGGCGAATTTCTCCAGCATGGCGTCCACCGCGGGGTGTGGGTGCTCGAGGGACACCAGCAGCGAACTCAGGCGCCGCATGGCGGCAGCGGCGGCCACGGTCTGGGCAAGCGGCGCCTCGCCGAATCTGGCGTCGCCGTTGCCCGTCGACGCGCGCGCGGCATGCCCCTCCGACAAAGTCATCGCGCCACTCCTCCTCATCGCTGTGCTCTGCATCGTCGCCGGCGCGGTCATCGCGCCACTCCTCCTCATCGCGGCGTCCCCCGCAAGCGGGCGGGGTACCTCCCACTTGTGGGGGCGTGCCCCGCCGCATCGTCGCCGGCGCGGCCATGGTTCCCTCTTTCACCCCGGGTTGTTTCGCAGGCAGCGTATCCTTGCTAACTTATACAGCGTATCAATCGTATTGCCTACTGTATGGGTAACCGTATCGGCGGAGAAAGGCCGGATTCGACGGTGAGTCAGGGGGCCGACACGGCCGGTGCCGAGGGTTCGGTGACAGTGCACCGCGAGGGTGCGGTGTTACTGGTGACGCTCGATCGCCCATCGCGGCGTAACTCGTTGACGCAGTTGATGATCGGGGCTTTGGTCGAAGCCCTGACCGATGCCGCTTCCGACGATTCGCTGCGGGCCGTGCACATCCGGGGAGCCGGCGGTGACTTCTGCGCCGGCGCCGACTGGGTCGCCGCCAACGACCCCGGCGCCCCGCGTCCCCGCACCGGTGATCTGGTGCGGCGGATTCCCCACGCCGCTCACCGCGTGATCGAGCTCGTCGCGTCCATCCAGCTGCCGGTGGTGTGCAGCGTGCGGGGCTGGGCGGTGGGATTCGGCTGCAACCTCGCGCTGGCCGCCGACTTCACCGTGGCCGCCGACGACGCCGTGTTCTGGGAGCCCTTCATCGACCGGGGGTTCAGCCCGGATTCGGGCTCCACCTGGCTGGTGCCGCGGCTGATCGGCCTGGCGCGGGCCCGGCGAATGCTGCTGCTGGGCGAGAAGGTGGGCGCGCCGGATGCGGCCGATTGGGGATTGATTCACCAAGCCGTCAGCGGCCCCGAGCTCGACCGCGCCGCCGAAGAGTTGGTGGGCCGACTGGCCGCCGGGCCGACGGCCGCGCTCGGACTGGCCAAACAGGCCCTCAACTTCGGCCAGCAGGCAACGCTGAGCCAGTCGCTGACCCAGGAGTTGTTCAACCTGGAATTATCTTGCCGAACAAGCGATTTCAAGGAGGGCCTGGAGGCCTTCCGGCAGCGACGGGATCCGGATTTTCGTGGACGCTAGTTCGGGGGCGTCGAGTGTGGGCCGTACGCGCGGGAACTGCCTCGAATTCGTCCATATGCCCCACGCTCGACGTGCAAAACAACACGAAGGGATGACCCATGCCCACTGATTCGTTCGACACCATCAAATACGAAGTCGATGGGCACACCGCGACGATCACCCTGAACCGCCCGGACGCCCTCAATGCGCTCAGCCCGCACATGATCACCGAGCTGCGGGCCGCCTACGACGAGGCCGAAAACGACGACGCTGTCTGGTTGACCATCGTCACCGGCACCGGCCGCGCGTTCTGCACCGGTGCTGACGTCAAGGAGATTCCCGAAGACGGCAAGGTGATCTACGAGCGGCCCTACCTGTCGACATACGACCAGTGGGAGGCGCCGCAGGAGGGCACCCCGCCGTTTCGCACCATGGCCAAGCCGGTGCTCACCGCCGTGAACGGGATCTGCTGTGGCGCCGGCATGGATTGGGTCACCACGACCGACATCGTCATCGCGTCCGAGCAGGCCACCTTCTTCGATCCGCACGTCAGCATCGGGTTGGTGGCCGGCCGGGAATTGGTGCGGGTGTCTCGGGTGTTGCCTCGCTCGATCGCGCTGCGAATGGCCCTGATGGGCAAGCACGAGCGGATGAGCGCGCAACGCGCCTACGAGCTTGGGTTGATCAGCGAGATCGTGGAACATGACCGCCTGCTGGAGCGCGCCCACGAGATCGCCGACATCGTCAATTCCAATGCACCGCTGGCCGTCCGGGGCACCCGGCTCGCGATTCTCAAGGGACTCAACGTGCCCCTGCACGAGGCGGAGATACTCGCCGAGACCTTCCGCGAGCGGGTGCTGCGCACCGAGGACGCGGCCGAAGGACCCCGGGCCTTCGTCGAGAAGCGCAAGCCGAATTGGCAGTGCCGATGACGTTCGAAACCATTCTGTTCGAGGTCGACACGCGCGACCACGTCGCCACCATCACACTGAATCGCCCCGAACAGCTCAACGCGTTCAACCGCACCATGTGCGAGGAGATGGCCCGCGCGTGGCGCACCGTCAAACTCGACGATTCGGTGCATGCGGTCGTGTTGCGCGCCGCCGGCGACCGGGCGTTCAGCGCCGGGCTGGACATCAAGACGCCATACGGTCAGCCCGAAAACATCTGGAACCACGAGGATCCCGGCGAAGCGCTGAGTCCCAAGTGGCAGAAGATGTGGAAGCCCGTGGTATGTGCGGTCCAGGGCATATGCACCGCGGGCGCGTTCTACTTCGTCAACGAATCCGACGTGGTGATCTGCTCCGAGAACGCCACCTTCTTCGACTCTCACGTGTCGGCGGGCCTGGTGTGCGCTTTGGAGCCGATCGGCCTGATGCGCCGCATCGGCCTGGGTGAAACGTTGCGAATAGCATTGATGGGCAACGACGAACGGGTCGGCGCCGAGACCGCGCTGCGGATCGGGCTGGTCTCCGAGGTCGTCGCCGCCGACCAGCTTTGGGACCGCGCCCACCAGATCGCGGCGACCATCGCCGCCAAGCCGCCGACCGCGACAGCCGGCACGGTGAAGGCGATCTGGGAATCGCTGGACAAGCCGTACCGCGCGGCGATGGAGCAGAACCTGATCTATACCCGGCTGGGAAACCCGTTGGGCACCGCGGAGCTGGCCGCTGGAAACGATTCCGGGGCGCCAAGCGCGGCCCGAACCCCGAAGATTCGCTGATGTCGCCTCACCCGCTGGCTCAACGCATCGCCGACGTGCTCGACCTGCAGCCGGACTCGCGCGCCATCGAGTATGGCGGCCAATGGATCTCCTGGGCACGAGTCGGGGCGCTGGCGCGGCGTATCGCCGCGATTACCGGCGGGGCCGAAGTCGGGATGCTGTTGCGCAACCGCCCGGGGCACGTGGCCGCCTTTCTGGGCGTGCTGCTGGGCGGCGGAACGGTCGTGGTCATCAACCCTGCCCGAGGTGACGAACGCACCAGGGCCGACATCGCGGGCCTGCGGCTTCCCGTGATCGTCGGCGAGGCAAACGATCTGAGGGCCCTGGTGCCCGCGGGCACGCCGACGGTCGCGATTTCGGGCGGGTTGGACGACGCCGACGTCACCGCGCCGCGCGTCGACCGCCCCGGCCGGCGGTCCGGCACCGCCGTGCGCATGCTGACCAGCGGCACTACCGGGCCGCCCAAGCGTATCGACCTGGGCTACGACATGCTGGCGCGCAGCGTGATCGGTCCGGATCCCGAACATGCGGTCTCGCCCGCAGAGCTGCGCCGCGGCGTCGCGATCGTGAACTCGCCGCTGGTGCACATCGGCGGGGTGTTCCGGGTGCTGCAATGCATCGCCGAGGCGCGGCCGTTCGTGCTGCTGGAACGATTCGAGCTGAACGCCTGGGCCGAGGCGGTGCGCAAGCACCGGCCCCGCGCGGCGTCCCTGGTGCCGGCGGCGCTGCGCACGGTCTTGCACTCCGATATCCCGCGTGCCGACCTGGCGAGTCTGCGGGCCGTTACCTGCGGCACGGCCCCGTTGTCGGCCGAGGACGCCGATGCCTTCACCGAGAAGTATGGCGTTCCGGTGTTGACCTCTTATGCGGCAACCGAATTCGGTGGCGGGGCGGCGGGCTGGACCCTGCCCGACCATCAGCGGTACTGGAAGACCAAACGGGGCAGCGTCGGCCGGGCCAACCCCGGTGCCCGGCTGCGGGTGGTCACCGAGGACGGAACACCGCTGGGCCCGGACGAGGTCGGCCTGCTGGAGGTCAAACCGGGCCAGCTGGGGCCGACCGCACCGTGGATGCGGACCACCGATCTGGCGCGCATCGACGCCGACGGGTTCTTGTGGATCGTCGGCCGTGCCGACCAGGCGATCATCCGCGGTGGTTTCAAGGTGATGCCCGACGACGTCCGCGCCGCGCTGGAGAGCCACCCCGCGGTGGCCGGCGCGGCCGTGATCGCCCGCCCCGACGAGCGGCTGGGCGAGACGCCGGTCGCCGTGGTAGAGCTGCGCGAGGGGGCATCGGCCGACGCCGAAGCCCTGGTCGAGTATCTGCGAGAGCGTTTGGCGCGCTACGAGATTCCGACCGAAATCGCGATTGTCGACAGCATCCCCCGAACACCGTCGGGCAAGGCCGATCTCGGCGCCATCCGGGGCGTCTTCGGCGAGGCCGCAGCGCAGCGCGACCATGCCCGTTGAGCCTTCGACGGTCGCCCAGGTGCTGCGGCATCAGGTCGGCCGACGCGGCGATCACCCCCTGCTGGTGTGTGACGGTGACCGCATCAGCTACGCCGAGGCCGAGCGCCGGTCGGCGGAGCTGGCCCGCGGCCTGATCGCGCTGGGCGCCGGCAAGGGCACCCATGTGGGGCTGCTCTATCCGAACGGAGCCGAGTTCGTCGTCGGGATGCTGGCCGCGGCGCGCATCGGTGCGGTGGTGATCCCGTTCTCCACCTTCGTCACCGCACGCGAGCTGCGCGAGCAGCTCGTCGACAGCGATGTGGAAATCTTGTTGACCGCGGCGCGCTTTCGCTCGCATGACTACGTGCAACGACTCTCCGAGCTTCTGTCGGGCGCCGATCTCGATTCCCGATTGTTCTGTGCCGCAGCACCGCAGCTGCGTCGCGTCGCGGTCACCCACGAGAAGGTGTGCGGGTTAGCCGATTCCGTCGACCCCGCGCTGCTGACGGCGCTGGAGGACGACGTCGCGCAGTGCGACGCGCTGACGATCGTGTACACCTCGGGCTCCACCAGCGCCCCGAAGGGGGTCGTGCACACCCACGGCGCCCTGCTGGCGCACCAACGAAATCTCAACCTGATCCGTGGTTTGACGGTCGACGACAAACTGTTCTGCAATTCGCCGTTCTTCTGGATCGGTGGACTCGCCTTCGGCCTCCTTGCCACGCTGGTGGCCGGGTCCACCTTGGTGTGTTCTAACGCCACCGATGCCGGGGAGACGCTCGACCTGCTGGAAGCCGAAAAGCCCACCATGACCAATGGATTCGCGGCCGGGATCGCCCACCTCGCGGAACACCCGAGCTTCCCGCACCGCGACCTGTCGTCGATGCGGCGCGGCAATCTGTACCCGATCATGGCTCCCGACGCCCGCCCGGCCGACCCGCAGTTGCGGCACAACATGCTGGGCATGACCGAGGCCGGCAGCGTCGTGCTGATCGGCGATGACGAATCCGACCAGCCCGAGCACCGGCGCGGCTCATTCGGCAGGCCGGCACCCGGCTTCGAGATCAAGGTCGTCGATCCCGACACCACGGCCGATGTCGTCGCGGGCGAAGTCGGCGAGCTGTGCCTGCGCGGGCCGCACCTGATGCAGGGCTACTACAAGCGCAGCCGCGAAGAATGTTTCGATGCCGACGGCTGGTTCCACACCGGCGACCTGGTGCGCGTCGACGCGGACGGATTCGTCTATTTTGCCAGCCGGCTCGGCGCGATGATCAAAACGGCGGGCGCCAATGTCTCGGCGGCCGAAGTGGAGAAGGCCATTGGCAGGGTCACCGGCGGAGCGCCGGCTTACGTGTTCGGCCTGCCCGACGCCCGGCGCGGGCAGGTCGTCGCCGCGGTGGTCGTCCGGGCCGACGGTCCAGCGGGGTTCGACGAAGCCGCCCTGGTTTCGCTGCTCGAAACGGAACTGTCCGCCTACAAGATTCCCAAGCGGTTCGTCGCCCTCCGCGGCGACGACGTTCCGGTGCTGTCCAGCGGCAAGGTCGACATGCGACGTCTCAGGGAGCTGTTCGGTGTCTAGCACCATTGACCGGCTGCTGCGGCTTCGGGCCGACCGCGATGGCGACAAGCCGATGGTCGTCGACCCTACCTCCCGGCTGACCTACCGCGAACTCGACCTGGCCACCCGCGATTTGGCCGCGACGTTCGTCGAGGCCGGCGTGGCCAAGGGCACCCGGGTGGGGCTCATCATGCCCAATAGCACCCGGTGGGTACGGGTCGCCGTCGCGCTTACCCGCGTCGGCGCGGTCCTGGTCCCGCTGAGCACCCTGCTGACGGCCGGAGAGCTCGCCGCCCAGCTGCGGGCGGCCTCCGTGCAATTCTTGATCAGCGTCGAGGAGTTCCGCGGCCACCGCTACCTCGATGACCTTCCGGCGGCGGGGCGACCCGAATTGCCGGCGTTGCACCAGGTTTGGTCGGCCGACCAACTCGATGGCGCGTCCGCGAGTGCGGGTGCCCGCAACATCGTCGACGCCATGACGGCAACGGTCACCCCGGCCGACCCGCTGGTCATCATGTTCACCTCCGGCAGCAGCGGGGCGCCCAAGGGAGTCATCCACTCGCACGGCAACGCGCTGGGCGCCGTGCAGGCCGGCCTTGCGGCGCGCTGCATCACCGCCGAGACCCGCCTGTATCTGCCGATGCCTTTCTTCTGGGTGGGCGGTTTCGGCAGCGGAATACTGTCCGCGCTGCTGGCCGGCGCCACCCTGGTGACCGAGGAGATACCGCGGCCGGAAACCACCCTGCGATTGTTGGAAGACGAACGGGTCACGCTGTTTCGGGGCTGGCCGGACCAGGCCGAGACGTTGGCACGGCACGCCGCAAAGGCCGGTGCCGACCTCTCGGCCTTACAGGCGGGAAGCCTGCAGGCCCTGCTGCCGCCCGGGCAACGCGCCCAGCCCGGGGCGCGCGCGACGCTGTTCGGCATGACCGAGGCCTTCGGGCCGTACTGCGGCTATCCCGCCGACACGGACATGCCCGCGTCCGCTTGGGGTAGCTGCGGAAAGCCGTTCGAGGGCATCGAGGTTCGCATCGTCGACACCGACAGCGGCGCGCCGGTGGCGGCCGGCGTCACCGGAATGATTCACATCCGCG
The DNA here is from genome assembly GCF_001673055.1 of Mycobacterium sp. 1245801.1. Classification (NCBI taxonomy): domain Bacteria; kingdom Bacillati; phylum Actinomycetota; class Actinomycetes; order Mycobacteriales; family Mycobacteriaceae; genus Mycobacterium; species Mycobacterium sp. 1245801.1. Next base: position 43,032 of record NZ_LZKY01000216.1, on the reverse strand, counting down.
GACCGCACACGCTGCGCGGCATCTGCGGGCGCACCCGGGAGGACCTGTTCACCGCCGACGGCTTCTACCCCACCGGCGACCTCGGGCACCTCGACGAAGACGGATTCCTCTTCTATCACGGGCGATCCGACGACATGTTCAAAGTCAGCGGCGCGACCGTCTACCCCAGCGAGGTCGAACGGGCGCTGCGCAGGATCGACGGCGTCGACAACGCCGTCGTCACCAACGTGCCGGGCGGCTCGGGGGAACGGGTCGGCGCGGCGGTCGTGGGCGCACTGACCGCCGAGCAGCTGCGCGCCTGCGCACGAACGGTGTTGAGCGCCTTCAAGGTTCCAACGGTGTGGTTACTGCTGGCCTCCGACGACGATCTGCCGCGCGGCGGTACCGGCAAGGTCGACGTCCGCCGGCTGCGCAAGATGTTGGCCGAAGCGGACCGGTCCTAGGGCACCCGCGTCCATGGTTGGCAGTTCTGCGACTCGAACGCCTTGATCGTGGTGTTGATGTTCGCAAACATCGGACCGACGGACATGTTCGTCTGCACCACATGGTCCTTGTTCGCGTCGGGCGTGCTGTAGGTGAACCACGCGCACATCGAGTCCTGAGTCGGCACATTGTTGATCCACACCCCGAAGGTCGACGCCGAACCGGCCGTTCGGTACAGACCCGGTGCAATATCGGGGCCGACGACGAAGACACCATTGCCGGGGATCGGGTCCACCGGGTCGGCGACGACCCTCGGCGCGACGGCAATCGCCGTCACGGTCGCGACGAGTAGGGCCGATGCGCGAAGCGTTGCGGGCATCTTCGTTTCTCCGTCCGTGGCCCACCCTGCTGGCAGCGTATGCCCAACCTCGCTGCGCGACAAGAGATGGCGGCGACTAGGTCAGGCCATTCTCGTCGGCGACCACCCCGCGGGCCACCAGATGGTCGATCAACGGAACCGCGCCGGCCGCAAGGTGTTCCGACATCGCCACGCGGGCGAGCTTGTCGTCGCGTTTCTTCAGCGCGGACAGGATCCGCCGATGGTCCTGCATCGATTGCTCCGGCCAGCCCTCGATGGCGGGAAACACCGACTCGGGGGCGTAGCGGGTGATCTGCGACATCAGCTGGGCGAGCTTGGGCGAGTCCGCCGCGACATTGATGGCGCGGTGAAACTCGTGGTTCAGCCGGACGGTGCGCTCGTGGTCATCACCGGCGTAGGCGTCTTCCAGCTGCGCCTGGATCTCCTTGAGCTCGTGCAGTTGGCTGTCGGTGATGTTGATCGCCGCCCGCGCGGCCAGTTCGCCCCCGACATGCGCCTGCACGTTCGCGACGTCGGTGACGTCGCGTCCGGTGACCGGCAACACCGCGAAGCCCCGACGGGGCTGCTGGTTGATCAGTCCTTCGGCGCACAGCGCGAACAGCGCCTCGCGCACCGGCGTGACGCTGATACCCAACTCCGCGGCCAGTTGGTCCAGCCGGACGTACGACCCGGCGGCGTACGTGCCGTCGAAGATCCGCCCGCGGATGATCCGCGCGACGTCCTCCGAAAGTTGAGGCCGCGCAGCGAAATCCGGAACGCTCATCCGTCTACACCTGATACTCGGCGAGCAGTCGCTTGCTGATGATGTTCTTCTGGATCTCGCTGGTGCCCTCGCCGATCAGCAGGAACGGCGCGTCGCGCATCAGCCGCTCGATCTCGTATTCCTTGGAATATCCGTAGCCGCCGTGGATCCGGAAACTCTGCTGGGTGACCTCGGCGCAATATTCGCTGCACAAATACTTGGCCATCCCGGCGGCGACGTCGTTGCGCTCGCCCGAATCCTTCAGGCGCGCGGCGTTGACCATCATCAGGTGGGCCGCTTCGACCTTGGTCGCCATCTCGGCCAATTGGAACGCGATGCCCTGGTGCTCTGCGATCGGCTTGCCGAAGGTCTCGCGCTGTTGGGCGTAGCGCACCGCGAGCTCGAAGGCGCGAATCCCCACACCGCACGCCCGCGCCGACACGTTGACGCGGCCGACCTCGATGCCGTCCATCATCTGGAAGAAGCCCTGCCCCGTGGTGCCGCCGAGGACGTCGTCGGCTTCGGCCCGGTAGCCGTCGAAGATCATCTCGGTCGTCTCGATACCCTTGTAGCCCAGCTTTTCGATCTTGCCCGGAATATGCAGGCCCGCAACGACTTCGCCGAACCCGACCGGCTTCTCGACGAGGAACGCGGTGAGGTTGCGGTGCGGCTTGTCCGAGCCCTCGTCGGTGCGCACCAGCACCGCCACCAGCGTGGAGGTGGCGCCGTTGGTCAGCCACATTTTTTGGCCGTCGATGGTGTAGGTGCCGTCGTCGTTGCGCCGGGCGCGGGTGCGAATCGCGGCCACGTCAGAACCCAGCTCCGGCTCCGACATCGAGAAGGCGCCGCGGGTCTCGCCGACCGCCATCCGCGGCAGGAACCGCTGCTTTTGTTCGTCGGTGCCGTGCTGGCGCAGCATGTACGCCACGATGAAGTGGGTGTTGAGCACGCCGGACACGCTCATCCAGCCCCGCGCCAGCTCCTCGACGCACAGCGCGTACGTCAGCAGCGACTCCCCCAGCCCGCCATACTCCTGCGGAATCATCAGGCCGAACAGGCCCATCTCCCGCATCTGATCGACGATCGCCTGCGGGTAGGTGTCAGCGCGCTCCAGCTCGACCGCGTGCGGAATGACCTCCTTCTCGACGAATTTCCTTACCGTGGCGATGATCTCGGTCTGGAACTCCGTCAACCCGAGGGTCTGGGCCAGTTTGGTCATGTGCTGCGTTCCCTTCCGGCTGCTCAGCAGGCGATGGTCTTGGCGTCCGTCAGGCGCGCGATGTCGGCGGCGCTCAACCCCAGCCGCGCAAGGACGTCGGCGGTGTCTTGTCCCAGCGCCGGCGCCGGCGCGCTGGGCGGATGGCTGCCGTCGAACGCGGCCGGCAGGCCGGGCGCGAAGTAATCGCCGAGACCGGGCTGGTGCATTCGGGAAAACAGCGGATTGGCGGTGACTTTCGGGCCCGCGGCGACCTCGGCGAAGGTGCGGTACCGCTCGAAGAGCACCGTGGTGTCGGCCAGCGCGGCGGTGATCTCGTCGGCGGTGTGATCGCCGAACCACGTGGCGAACAGACTCGACAGCACGTCGCGATAGCGGTAGCGATCGCCTTCTGACCCGAAGTCGGCGCCGAGCGCCTCGGCGAGCGCCGACACCGCGGCGCCGGTGCCCGTCACCGCGAGCAGGTCACGGAAGTGCCGACCGGTCAGCGCGACCACCATGAACCTGGCCCCGTCGCTGCTGGTGAAGTCCTGCCCGTACTGACCGTAGATGGCGTTGCCCAGCCGTTCGCGTTGTGTCCCAGTGACTTGCGGCTCGGTCAGCAGGCCCAGGTTGGCCGCGGTGGCCAAAGCGACGTCCTCCAGCGCCAGGCTGATCTGCGCCCCCGCCCCGGACCGCTCGCGGTGGCGGACCGCGGTGACGACGGCCAACGCTGCGTACAGTCCGCAGCACACGTCCCAGGCCGGGAGCACGTGGTTGATCGCGCCGCCATGCTCGGCCGGACCGGTGACGAGCGGATAGCCCAGCCCGGCGTTGACCGTGTAGTCCACCCCGGTGGAACCGTCACCGCGCCCGAGCAACTGCACGTGAATCACGTCGGGGCGCTTGGCCGCCAGCACGCCGTGGCTGAGCCAGGACAAGCCCGCGGCGTTGGTCACCACGACGCCGTCGCCCTCGACGATCAGCCGCTGGACCAGTTCGTGGCCGTCGGGGGACCGCAGGTCGATGGTGGCCGACCGCTTCCCCTTGTTCAGGCCGGTCCAGTAGATCGAGGTGCCGTCCGCCGCCAGCGGCCACCGCTGGACGTCGGACGCGCCGCCGATCGGGTCGACTCGAATGACCTCCGCACCAAGCTGATTCAGCGTCATGCCGCACAGTGGCGCGGCGACGAAGCTCGACACCTCAACGACGGTGAGACCGTCCAGCGGCAATCCCGGCTCGGTCATGTCGATGCGACCCGCTCGAAGACGGCAGCCAAACCCTGGCCGCCGCCGATGCACATGGTTTCCAGACCATAGCGCGCCTCGCGGCGATCGAGTTCGCGCGCCAAGGTGGCCAGCATCCGCCCGCCCGTCGCGCCGACCGGATGTCCGAGCGAGATGCCCGAACCGTGCACGTTGGTGCGCTCATGATCGGCGGCGCCGAAGTTCCATTCCCGCATCACCGCAAGCGCCTGCGCGGCGAAGGCCTCGTTCAGCTCGATGAGGTCGATGTCGGATAGCCGCAGGCCCGCCTTGGCCAGCGCCACCTCGGTCGCGGGCACCGGCCCGATGCCCATGACGTGGGGCGCCACCCCGGCCACACCCCACGACACCAGGCGCACCAACGGCTTCAGGCCGTATTCCTCGGCCTTCTCCGGCGTCGTGACCACGCACATCGAGGCCGCGTCGTTCTGCCCGCTGGCGTTGCCGGCGGTGACCGTGGACTCTGGATCCTCTTTCGCCAGAACGGGTTTGAGCTTGCCCAACGACTCGACCGAGGTGTCCGCGCGTGGATGCTCGTCGGTGTCGATGAGCTCCTCGCCACTGCGGGTGCGGACCGCGACCGGCACGATCTCCTCGGCCAGGATGCCGTCTTTCTGCGCGGCGACGGCACGCTGGTGGGATCGCACCGCGAGCTCGTCTTGCTCCTGGCGCGAAATGCCGTACTGGCGGCGCAGGTTCTCGGCCGTCTCCAGCATTCCGCCCGGCACCGGGTAATTGCGGCCACCGGCGGTCGTGCGTCCCCGGGCCAGCCCGTCGTGCACCTGCACACCGGTGCGGGCCCCGCCCCACCGCATGTCCGTGGAGTAGAAGGCCACGTTGCTCATGCTCTCGCAGCCCCCGGCGACCACGAGGTCGTTGTCGCCGGCGCCCACCTGCAGGCACGCCTGGATGACCGCCTGCAGGCCCGAGCCGCACCGCCGGTCGACCTGCATGCCCGGAACCGTCACCGGCAGGCCGGAATCCAGCGCCACCACGCGTCCGATCGCGGGCGCATCGCTGTTGGGATAGCAGTGGCCGAGGATCACGTCCTGCACGGCGTCGGGCGCCAGCCCGGTTCGCTGCAGCAGGCCCTTGAGGGCGGTGACGCCGAGGTCGACGGCGCTGCACGCCTTGAACATTCCGCCGTAGCGGCCGATCGGGGTCCGAACGGGTTCGCAGATGACGGCCTCGCGCACCGCACTCATAGGTGGCGGCCGCCGGTGATTTCCATGACGGTGCCGGTCATGTACGACGACAGGTCGGAAGCGAGGAACAGCGCGACGCTGGCGACCTCACTGGGCTCACCGGCCCGGCCCAACGGCACCTCGGCGACCTTGGAGTCCCAAATGCGCTGTGGCATAGCCTCTGTCATCGCGGAGCGGATCAGGCCGGGGGCGATCGCGTTCACCCGCACGCCGAGGTAGGCCAGCTCTTTGGCGGCGGCCTTGGTCATGCCGACGATGCCGGCCTTGGCCGCCGAGTAGTTGGTCTGGCCGATCATGCCCACCTTGCCGGACACCGACGACATGTTGATGATGGCGCCGCGCTTGTTCTCCCGCATGACGGCCGCGGCCAGCCTGGTGCCGTTCCAGGTGCCCTTCAGATGCACGTTGATGACCTGATCGAACTGCTCCTCGGTCATCTTGCGCATCGTCGCGTCGCGGGTGATGCCGGCGTTGTTGACCATGATGTCCAGGCCGCCGAAGCGCTCGACCGCGGTCTGGATCAGGGTTTCCACGTCGGACGACTGGGTGACATCGCACCGAACCGCCACCGCCACGTCGTCGCCGCCCAATCGCTTGGCCACGACCTGGGTTTCCTCGAGATTGACGTCGCCGAGCACCACTCGCGCGCCCTCGGCGACGAAGCGCTCCGCGATGGCCAGCCCCAGCCCCTGCGCTCCGCCGGTGATTACCGCGGTCTGCCCTGTCAACATCGCCACTGTCGATCACCCATCCTTCACTGTCGTCGCCTCCACCGGGCACGTCTGAGGCAAATATCATATTTGATATAGGATCCTGCTCTGAACCGGGGTGCCCCGGATCCGGAGAGGAGTGTGGAGCCCATGGCCACCGCCGAAGTCGCGGAAGTCTCCGACGAGGACTTCCGCGAGATCCTCGCTCAGACAAGGCAATTCGTCCGCAGCGTGGTCGTCCCGCGCGAGCAGGAGATCCTCGACACCGATCGCGTGCCCGACGACCTGCGCGACGAAGCCAAGAAGATGGGATTGTTCGGCTACGCGATCCCCCAGGAGTGGGGCGGCCTCGGCCTCAACCTGAGGCAGGACGTCGAGCTGGCGATGGAGCTGGGCTACACGTCGCTGGCGCTGCGGTCGATGTTCGGCACCAACAACGGCATCGCCGGACAAGTCCTGGTCGGCTTCGGCACCGACGAACAGAAATCCCGCTGGCTGGAGTCGATCGCGTCCGGCGACGTCGTCGCCTCCTTCGCGCTGACCGAACCGGGCGCCGGATCGAACCCGGCCGGCCTGCGCACCAAAGCCGTTCGCGACGGTGACGATTGGGTGATCTCCGGGCAGAAGCGCTTCATCACCAACGCGCCCGTCGCCGACCTTTTCGTGGTGTTCGCGCGGACCCGGCCGGCCGACGAGAAGGGACCGGGGATCGCGGTCTTTCTGGTGCCGGCGGACGCCGCGGGCGTCGAGGTGGGCGCCAAGGACGCCAAGATGGGCCAGGAAGGAGCCTGGACCGCCGACGTCAACTTCACCGACGTCCGCGTCGGTCCCGACGCACTCGTCGGCGGCAGCGAAGACCACGGCTACCGAGCGGCGATGACCTCGTTGGCCCGCGGCCGGGTGCACATCGCCGCCCTCGCGGTGGGCGCCGCGCAACGCGCGCTCGACGAATCGGTGTCCTACGCCGCCACCGCGACGCAGGGCGGCACGCCGATCGGCAACTTCCAGTTGGTGCAGGGCATGCTTGCCGATCAGCAGACCGGCGTGATGGCCGGGCGTGCCCTGGTGCGCGAGGCCGCCCGGCTGTGGGTCGCCGACGAGGATCGTCGGATCGCGCCCTCGGCCGCCAAGGTCTTTTGCACCGAGATGGCCGGCAACGTCGCCGATCTCGCGGTGCAGATCCACGGCGGCACCGGTTACATGAGAGGCGTCGCCGTCGAACGGATTTACCGCGACGTGCGCCTGTTGCGGCTGTACGAGGGCACCAGCGAGATCCAGCGGTTGATCATCGGATCGAACCTGGTCAAGGCGGCACAACGATGAGAGTGGCCGGACCCAAACAGAGGAGAACTATGAGCGGCAAGCTTGCCGGAAAAGTGGCATTCATTACCGGCGCGGCCCGCGGTCAGGGCCGGGCGCATGCGGTGCGCCTGGCGTCCGAAGGCGCCGACATCATCGCCGTCGACATCGCCGGCAAGCTCCCGTCCTGCGTGCCCTACGACCCGGCGACTCCCGACGACCTGAGTGAGACGGTGCGGCTGGTCGAGGCCGCCAACCGCCGGATCATCGCCTCAGTCACCGACACCCGCGACTTCGACGGCCTGCGCAAGGTCGTCGCCGACGGCGTGGCCGAGCTGGGCCGGCTGGACGTCATCGTCGCCAACGCCGGGGTCGCCGCCCCGCAGGCGTGGGATGAGATCACCCCGGAGAACTTCCGCGACGTCATGGACATCAACGTGACCGGCACCTGGAACACCGTGATGGCCGGCGCGGACAAGATCATCGAGGGGGGCCGGGGCGGATCGATCATCCTGATCAGTTCGGCGGCCGGCATGAAGATGCAGCCGTTCATGATCCACTACACCGCCAGCAAGCATGCCGTCACCGGGCTGGCGCGGGCATTCGCCGCCGAACTGGGCAAGCATTCGATCCGGGTCAACAGCGTGCACCCGGGACCGGTGAACACCGCCATGGGCTCCGGGGACATGGTCACGGCGGTCGGCAAGACCATGGAGACCAACCCCCAGCTGTCACACGTCCTCACCCCGTTCCTGCCCGACTGGGTCGCCGAGCCGGAGGAGATCGCCGACACCGTGTGCTGGCTGGCCAGTGACGAATCGCGCAAGGTCACCGCGGCCCAGATCCCGGTGGATCAGGGCTCGACGCAGTACTGACCGCCCCCTGGGCGGATCGGGAATAGCTTCACCGCCCGGGCGTTGGCACTCGGCATGAAAGCCTTCAGCGAATCCGAGCGCCAGGAGTTCCTCGCCGACAAGCATGTGGCCGTGCTGTCCGTCGCCGCCACCGAAGGCCGGCCGCCGGCCAGCGTCCCGATCTGGTACGACTACACCCCCGGGGGAAACATCCGGATCATGACCGGGGCGTCGAGCCGCAAGGCTCGCCTCATCGAGCAGACGGGGGCGGTGACGCTGGTGGTGCAGCGCGAGGAGCCGCCCTACCAGTACGTGGTGGTCGAGGGCTCGATCGTCGAGACCACCAAGCCGGCCCCGCTCGACGTGGCCGAGGCGGTCGCCATCCGTTATCTCGGCGAGGAAGGTGGGCGGGCGTTCGTGCGCAGCATGGAAGGCGTCGAGGAGGTGCTGTTCACCATCCGCCCGGACCGCTGGCTCAGCGCCGACTTCACCGGCGACCTGTAGAGCGCTCAGCCGATCAGGTCCAGCGTCCCCAGCTCGCGGATCGCCTGGCAGCCGCGGCTGAGCATGGTCAGCACCATGTCGTCGCCGCGCTCGGTGGCGGCGGCGAACGCGAACCCGAGTGCCGAGATCAGCGGGGCCTGCAGCACCCCGAGCCGGTAATCGCGCCAACAGGTTTCGCGGTCGTAGTCGCTGACCCCGCCGGCCGTCAGCGCGCGATGATAGTCGGTGACCAGGCCCTCTTCGATGCTCGCACGCAGCTGCGGAGCGAGGCTGGTCGCGGTGAAATACGCGAGATCGCGCGCCGGCAGACCCACGCCGAGCGTCTGCCAGTCCACCACGCTGACCCGGGTTCGCTCCGGATCGAACAACAGGTTGTCCAGGCGATAGTCGCCGTGCAGCAGGGCGAACCGGTCATACTCGGACAGCAGCCAGGGCGCGATCAAACCCATTGCGGCACTGAAGGTATCGCGATCCACGGCGCTCATCCGCTCACCCAGCTTCTCCAGCGTGATGTCGGCGCTCAACTTCGCCACCTCGCCCATGCCGCCCGCACCGGCCTCATCCGGCCGGCCGAACGCGATGCCCGGGAAATCGAGCCAGACGGGATCACACCAGCTGGGTGCGTGCAGCCCGGCCAGAGCGGTAACCGCAAGGCGCGCCTCGGTTTCCCCGCAGCCGACGAGCTGATCGCCCTGCACCGCCGGCGCCTGGTCCGCCAGGAGCAGGGCGAAATCCATTGCATCGTCGGTGATCTCGGAATAGAAGCACCGCGGTGTCGGCACCTGCACCCGATCCACCACCGAGGAATAGAACGCGCATTCGCTGCGGTAGCCGATGACCACCCGGTCGCGCACCGTGTCGTCCTGGGCGGGCAGCTTGATGACGAACGTCTGCGGCAGGTCCCCCGGATCCGTCGCATAGCGAGCGGTGACCCGGTAGGTCGCCCCGGTCTGTCCGGTGCCGATCGCGACCACGTCCACGTCGGCGACCTCGACGGGCGGGCCACCGCCGGACAGCGCGGCCGACAACCACTGCGGGGTTACGTCGCCGGGGTATCGCGGTATCGACAGCACAGCACTCATAGCGGCACGCCTCCTCCTGCGCAGACAGCACGGTCCGACTGACAAACTGTAAGGCATACCGCAAGAGTTGCGGTCAACCGCGGTGCGCTAGTCGGCCAGAATGCGCCATTCGGCGGCTTCGTGCTGCTGGCGCCAGAATTCGTCGAATCGGCCGCCCGCAGCGAGCAATTCGTCAACCGTGCCGTCCTCGACCACCCGGCCGTTGTCGAGGAACAGCACGCGGTCGGCGTGACGGATGCTGGCCAGGCGGTGCGCGACGATCACCTGCGTGCGTGACTGCGGGTCGGCCGTCAGCGCGTCGACCACCGCGGCTTCGTTCTCGGTGTCCAACGCGCTGGTCGCCTCGTCTACCAGCAAAATCGGCGCCGGTTTGAGCAACGCGCGGGCGATGCTGACCCGCTGGCGTTCACCGCCGGACAGCGCCGAACCGGCCTCGCCGACGACCGTGTCGACGCCGTCAGGCAGCCGTCCGACCAGCTCGTCGACGCGCGCGAGCGCCACCGCCCGCGCGAAGCGCTCGTCGTCGGCGCCCGGATCTCCGGCGAACACGTTGTCGCGAATCGACCCGTGGAACAGGTAGGGGTGCTGGAAAACGACGCTGGCCGCCGCCCGCCGGGCCTCGCCGTCCAGCGTCGCCGCGTTCACACCGTCGATCAGCACCCGTCCGCCGGTCGGCTCATGCAGCCCGGCGATCAGCGCCAGGATCGTGCTCTTGCCCGAACCGGACGGTCCGACGATCGCCGTCGTGCTGCCCGGATCCAACGCGAAGCTCACGCCGTCGAGCACCGGTGTGCCCGCGCCGTCGTAGCGGAACACGACGTCGGCGAATTCGATTCGCGGCGCCCCGGCGCCGGCCAGCTTGGCGGCGCCGGCAGTCATCAGCGGCGCGGTCAGCACGGCACGGATGTTGCCGAGCGTGGCGCGGGTGCTCTCCAGCGCCGGCGCCAGCTCGCTGATGGTGGTGAACGGCTCGAGGTAGCGCACGATGACGACGATCAGCGCGATGGCCTCGGCCACCGTGAGCGTTCCGTGCACGGTCAGCGCAGTGGTCGCCCCGGCCAGCAGGATCAGCGCGAGCTGACTGGCGAGGCTGAACAGCAGCTGGCCCGGGACCTGCATCGACAGCAGGCGCATGGTGGCGCCGTGTTGTGCCGCCAGTGCATCGCCGACCATGCTGCGCGCCGGCTCGACACGACGTGCGGCCCGCAACGCCTGCTGGGTCCGGGCGAACTCGATGATCCGCTCGGTGAGCGCGGTGTTGGCCTCGGCCGCCGCAGAGTCCGCGCGCCGCGCCAACCGGGCCGATGCCCATAGCGCGCCCAACAGCAGCGGCAGGCCTCCCAGCGCTGCGGCCCCCAGTTGCCAGGAGACCGGCAGCAGTGCCACCGCGATGGCCGCGGGCAGCAGGACGGCGGAGATCAGCGGCGTGAGCAGGTTGACGACGAGGCCGACCAGCTCGGGCCCCGTGGCGGCGATCGCCTGCCGTGCGGTCGCGGTGTGCTCGGCGGTGAACCAATCCAGCCGCACGCCGGGCAGCCGATCCGCGACGTCGTGCTGGCTGTGATCCAGCACGGCGAAGCCCAGGTTGAAACCGATCCGCGCGGTTGCGGTGTCGATGACCCAGCCGGCCACGGTGGCCGCGGTCAGCCAGCCCAGCCAGACCAGCGCGCGCTGCGGGGCGTCGCCGAACAACGCCCCGACCAAGGGGACCAGCAGCACGGTGGCCACCGCGCGCACCAGCACGGAGACCAGTGCGAGCACCGTGTAGGTGATGACCCGGTTGCGGCGGTCCGCCGGAACCAGGCTCAGCCACGTGCGGATCATCGCGCCCCCTCGCCGGTCGTGCCCGCGGTTACCCGGTCGCGACGACCGCCCTCCCAGAGCCGTCGGTACCGGCCGTCGGCGCTGAGCAACTCGTCGTGCGTGCCGCGTTCGACGATGCGGCCGTGGTCGAGCACGACGATCTGGTGGGCCCGGGTGATGGTGTGCAATCGATGCGCGATCACCAGCACCGTGCGGTCCTGCGTCAGCCGGTTGAGCGCTTGCTGCACAAGGTATTCCGATTCGGGGTCGGCAAACGCGGTGGCCTCGTCGAGGATCAGCACCGGGGTGTCGGCCAGGATCGCGCGGGCGATCGTGAGCCGTTGCCGCTCACCGCCGGACAGGCCGCTGGCGGTACCCAGCACGGTGTCGTAGCCGTCGGGCAGCCGCATGATGCGGTCGTGGATCTGCGCGTCGCGCGCGGCCTGTTCGACTTGCGCCGCGGTGGCGTCGGGGACGGCCAGCGCGATATTCTCCGCGACGGTCCCGTGCACCAATTGCGTTTCCTGCAGCACGAATCCGACCTGGGCGTACAGCTGGTCGGCGGTCATCGACCGAATATCTTGTCCCCCAACACGTATCGCGCCCTGTCCGACGTCATGGAACCGGGCCAGTAGGGCGGCCAGCGTCGACTTGCCGGACCCGGAGGGCCCAACCAGCGCGGTGACCGTCCCGGGCCGCAACGTCAGCGAGACGTCGTGGATGACCGGCACGTCGGGCCGGTAGCCGAAACCGACGTGCTCGAACACCACCGTCGACGCGGGATCCCCGTGCGCCTCGTGGTCGTCGTGCACGGCGAGGTCGGCCTCGTCGAGGGTGTTCTGCAGGCGCCGGGCGGCCAACATGCCGGCGCGGATGCCGCCCAGGCCGTAGGCGATGCCGAGCAGTCGCGCTCCGAATGTGGTGCCCAGCAACAAGAACGGCAGCAGGTTCACCGGATTCATCCGGCCGGCGACCACCAGCAACGTGCCGGTGAGCGCGATGAGCCACAGGAACGTCGACGGGCGGGTGACCAGGTCCATGAACGTCTTCTTGCCGGCCAGCGGGCGCTGCCAGGCGACCAGGAAACCGACGTATTCGTCCAGGCGGCGCCGGAAGCTGGAGGCGGCGGCGCCACCGAAGACGCGGATCACCGGCTGGCCCTCCAGGTAGGCCCCGGCCTCGCCGCTCATCGTCTCCGCCCAGCGCTGCGACTGCGGGATGCGCGGACCCGATTGGATCGTCAGCGACGACGTCAGCACCAGATACACCAGGACCGGCAAGAACAACACCAGCGCCACCCGCCAGTCGACGGCGAACAGATAGACCAGCACCGCGACCGGCGCGACGGCGGCGCCGACCGCGTCGCCGATGGCGTGGGTGACCAGATAGTGCAGGGACAGCGTGTCGTCGGTCAGCAACTGCTTGATCGACCCCGACCCGCGTGCCGTGAACCAGCCCAGCGGCAGCCGAGACAGCTTGTGCAACAGCCGTGTTCGCAGATCACGGGCGAACCGCGCGTCGACGACGTGCAGCCACAGCGTGAGGGCGGCACCCAGCAACGCCCCCAAACCGAGCAGCGACACCGCCGCGATGCCGATATCCCACAGTCGGGCGGCGGGCGCACCCGAGACGAGCCGCCGGGCCAGCTCCACGAGCAACACGAACGGCGCCAGTTGCACCAGCGTGATCACCGCCTGCAACACACCCGAGAGGATCAGCGCCGAGCGCAGCGGCGCGAGCAGCCGGCCCGCGCCCTGGGCCCGCCAGCTCCCACGGGCCGCCGGGGCGGGTGGGGCGTCGGACACCTGCGGAGCCGATTCCAACTGCGCCGCAACATCATCCGCAGAGAGGGCGGGTGCGACGCCGTCCGATGCCGCCGGTTCGTCACCGCGCCGGGTGCCCATCGCGCGTCCGGCGCTCCAGTACGCCTGGGCGTGCACCTCGGACTTGGGAAAGCCGAACTCGTCGCGCAGCCGCGTTCGCACCTGCTTGAGCGTTGTGGCCTCCGGCGTCGCCCACGCGTACCAGTTGGACCAGTCCCGGTTCTCGATCGCCGCGGCAAGCGACTTCTCGTCGTGGCGGGCGACCCAGTGCAGTCGCAGCCGGGGGTGCTGGGCGATCGGGATCAGCGGGTCGTTGTCGTCGTGCTGTTCGAGGTACATCTCGATCGGAACGTCGTCGGGGACGACCCCGATGATGCCGTTCATCCCCGGGATGGATGCCGAGTCACCGATCAGCAGATATCCGGCCGGCTGCTCGTCGGGCATGTCGAATCGCGACGAGCCCATCAGCGCCATGACCGCGATGGTGGCGCCGGGCTGGACGGTGCGCGCCCACTGCGACGCCGGACCGGCGGGATCGTGCAGCACGATATCGACCGCGAAGCGCCCGGCGGGAACGTCGGCCTCCGAGATCGTGTACGCGCGCTGGAATTCCGTTTTCGATCCGTCCGGGTCCGGAAACCAGAACCGCAGCCACGCGGCCGGTTCGGCATCCACGTCCTCGAACAGGGTCGGCGACGTCATGCGCACCCGCACGAAGTGCGGTGCGATCCGGACGGTTTCGATCACCGTCGCGGTGTGGTCGCGTGCGCCGAAGCTGCGCAGCATCACACCGGAGAATCCGCGTGCCATTAGCGGTCCTTTCTCGCGGCGCCCCGCGCCGCGACGGCCTCGCCGATCTGACGACCCGGCGGGAGCACCGCCATGAGGCCACGGATCGATGCGGCCGTCAGCGGCCGCAACCCTTCGAGTTCGACACCTGCCACGACCCCGCATGGGCGGCATCCTGCCGCGGATCACCGCCAGCCGGTCGCGACTTGGTACGTACAAACTAAGGGTTGCCTTACCATAGGTCAACCTTGGTCCCGGCCGCCGTCCGAGCCCGTCGGTAGCCTGGGAAACATGAGCGATGAGTCAGCGGCGCCGGTGCTGCTCTACGACGGAGTGTGCGGGGTGTGCAACCGCTCGGTGCGCACCATCCTGCGTCTCGATCCCACCGGCTCCCTGCGCTTTGCGGCCCTGGACAGCGTTTTCGGCAAAGCGATCATCGAGCGGCATCCCGAGATCGGAAACGTCGATTCGGTGGTCTTCGTCGACGACCCCGGCCGGCCCTCGGAACGGGTGGCCGTCCGATCCCGGGCCGTCCTGCGCGTGGTGGACTACCTCGGCGGACCATGGCGGGCGTTCACGATCGCCCGATTTGTCCCCGCTCCGCTGCTCGACCGGCTCTACGACAGGTTCGCCGCGATCCGCTATCGCGTCGGCGGCAAATACGACACTTGCCCGCTGCCGGCCCCGGAGGTACGCGCCCGCTTCGTGGCGGAGTGACCGGTTACTGGCCGACGTCGGAGGCCAGGTCCGCTTCGGATTCTCTGCGCTTCAACTCCGCGAGCTTGCGGTCCTCTTCGGCCGCTTGGCGGTGCTTGATCGCGGACCTGCGGTGCACGTCGGTATGGGGCACGCCCTGTTCGACGGTCCAGTCCTGCGTCCTGGCGACCCGCTCGTGCTGGAGTGCGGACTGCTCGAAGCTTCGCGCTGCGGACAGGCCCGCGCGGGCGGCGCGTTCGCGGGCGGCGGCGGCCCTGCGTTCGGCGCGCTCGACATCCTGTGCAGTGAAAGCTTTTTCGCTTTGTGGCGGTGGTTCGGTTTCGGCGGGCATGGCGTCTCCCTAGTGTCCTGTGAGTTCCAGGTACCCCGCACAACGGGTTTGATGCCTGCACCGCGCAAGATTTCGTCTCGGGTGTCCGGTGCGGGCGGAGGGACTCGAACCCTCAAGCTCTTTCGAGCAATGGCACCTAAAACCATCGCGTCTGCCAATTTCGCCACGCCCGCGGCTTGCCGATCGTATCGCTTGCGACGCCGCCGAGCCGTCGGCACGGGCTCGATGAATTCGTCGGGCCCAAATCGTGAGCGGTACGGTCAAGGGGTGTCCACTACGCATCGTCGCAGGCCCGCGCTCATCGCGCTGGTGATCGTCGCGGCGTGCGGCTGCCTGGCGCTGGGCTGGTGGCAGTGGACCAGGTTCAATTCCGTGTCCGGCTCCTTTCAGAACCTCGGCTATGCGTTGCAGTGGCCGCTGTTCGCGGGATTCTGCGTGTACGCGTACCGCAAATTCGTTCGCTATGAAGAGGAACCACCGCAGCCGCGCGGTACCGACGCGATGACGGAGATACCCGCCGGGCTGCTGCCCGAGCGCCCCAAGCCCGCCCCGCAGGCGCCCGACGATCCCGCGCTGCGGGAGTACAACACCTACCTGGCCGAGCTCGCCGCGCGAGACGCCGAACAACAGAAGAGGACAACCCCATGACCACACCGGAGACGCCCGGAGCGCCAGTTCCCGCGGTGCCCGTCGACAAGGTCCGCACCGCGTTGCTCGGCTACCGGGTCATGGCGTGGACGACCGGTCTGTGGCTGATCGCGCTGTGCTACGAGATCGTCTCGCACCTCGCCTTCGGCCACGAGATCCGGTGGATCGAAGTGGTGCACGGCTGGGTGTATTTCATCTACGTGCTGACCGCGTTCAATCTGGCGGTCAAGGTGCGCTGGCCACTCGGCAAGACGGTGGGCGTGCTGCTGTCCGGGACCATCCCGCTGCTCGGAATCATCGTCGAGCACTTCCAGACCCGGGACGTCAAGGCGCGTTTCGGGCTCTAGGCCAGCGAGCCCCGCGGGCCCGCGGCGCCCTAGCCCCCGGACCGGGCCAGCGTTTCCAGCGCCGGCAACAGCAGTTGCAGCGCCCGACCGCGATGCGAGACCGCGTCCTTCTCCGCCGGGCTCAGCTCTGCGGCCGTGCGGTCGTGTCCGTTGGGAATGAACACCGGGTCGTAGCCGAAGCCGCCGTCGCCGCGCGGTTCGCGGGCGATGCTGCCGGGCCACTCGCCGCGGACGACAACCTCACCGGCGGCCGAGACGAGCGCGCAGGCCGACACGAACGCCGCACCGCGCCGTCCGTCGGGCACGTCGCGCAGTTGCGCCAACAGCAACGCGGTGTTGCCCGCGTCATCGCCGTGCCGACCGGACCACCGCGCCGACAGCACACCGGGCATGCCATTCAAGGCGGCGACCTCCAGCCCGGAATCGTCGGCCACGCTTGCCAACCCGCTCGCGGCGAAGGCATCCCGCGCCTTGGCCAACGCGTTGTCCTCGAACATCGCGCCCGTCTCCGGCGCCTCGTCGAACGGCGCCACATCGTCGAGTGACACCAGCGTCAAGCCGGTCAGACCGGCGGCGTCGAGCACCCGGCGCAACTCGGCCAGCTTCTTGGGATTGCGGCTGGCGACCAGCAGCCGGGTCACCCTGCACTGCCATACGTTTTAGCGCTGATCAACACCCTAGGCAGCGTAGCTGGACCGCACATCTCACCCGGGCCTTGCAGCAGCCCGCTGCCATGTTGTTATATATTTATAACAACTCAACCCTCGAGGGTCGGATGGATTATCGAGTCGAAGAGGCCGTGAACGCCCATCGGATCACCAGGCTGTGTGTCATCCAGTCCGGAGAGACCGTGCTCGCCGTTGGGCCCCAAGACAAGCCGCTTCCGATTCATTCCATTCGCAAATCGATCGTGAGCGCCCTATTTGGTCGGCTGATTGTAAGCGGCGATGTGCAGTTGGATGCAACGCTGGCCGATTTCGGTATTGACGACTCGCCGTGTCTCACCGATCGAGAACGAACCGCGACTCTTCAACACCTTCTGACGTCAACCTCTGGTGTCTACCTGCCGTTGAACTACGGTGCCACCTACGACATTTTCCGCAACAGGCCGTCGGACTGGCCGCAACGCGACTCTGCTGTGCCGGGCGCGGAATTTCACTACAACAACTGGAATTTCAACGTCCTCGGCGAGATTTACCAGCGAGTGTCCGGAGTAGCGTTGTTCACCGCAATCGACGGCCTCCTGGCCCGCCCACTTGGCTTTCGCGATTGGAATCCGCTGCAGCACACGCGGTTGCGCTACGGCTACGACCCGCTGGGCGCGACACCCCGATACCCGAACCACGCCCTCCAACTATCCGCCCGTGACTTGGCCCGATTCGGGCAGCTTTATCTCAACGAAGGAACTTGGGACGGCGACGAAATCGTGCCGCCCGACTGGGTGAGGGTGAGCACCGCGACTCGGGTCGAAACCGGCCTGCCCAGCCCGTTCGCGTCATACGGCTACCTGTGGTGGACTGCCAACGGCGGCGACGCGAATGCGCTGCCGCCCGGCAGCTACTCGGCGGTCGGGTTGTTCGGGCAGACCCTTTCGGTCATTCCCTCGCACCAGATGGTGGTCGTCGCGCAAGGAGAGGATCTTGGCACCAAGATGACACTCCCGGCCGACATCATCAAAGCTCTGCTCCTGCTATGACCGGTCTCGGCGACGCCGAAAACGTTAACGCGACACACTCCACAAGGAATAGACAGGGCGACGAAGCAGCTGCGTCCAGAGTGAGTCACAAACCCGATACCAAGACGCTCAAGGCGCTCAACAACGACATCACCGACGAGTTTCGCGCCAATGCCGGCAAGGTCGGCGGGCGATTCGCGGGCAACGAATTGTTACTGCTCACTACGACGGGCGCGAAGTCCGGCGAGCCGCGCGTCACGCCGCTGGTGGCCTTCCGCATCGAAGCCAGGCTGCTGATAGTCGCGGGTTATGGTGGCGCCGACGTCAACCCGGCGTGGGTGCACAACCTGCGGGCCAACCCGCGGGCGCGCGTTGAAGTCGCCACCGACTCGTTCGACGTCGTCGCGCACGAGCTCGAGGCGTCCGAACGTGAGGCGATCATCCCCAAACTCAACGCGACCGTACCCGCGTTCGCGTTCTCGAACTACCAGTCAAAGACCACCCGCGTAATCCCGATATTCGAGCTGCAGAAGGACGAGGCATGACCGACCGCAAGGAGCCTCGCCGTGGTCGCGCTGTCGGCGGTGGTAAACCGCGCGGCAGTTAGGCCGAGTTCAGGGGACCATCAGGCACGGTCAGCTGCCGAACGCCTTCGGCGTCGGGGCCCCCTCGGGGAGCACACCGGGGTACGGCAGCGCCAGCGCCTCACGCTGCGCGGCGAACAGCTTGTCGCAGGCGGCCAGCGCGACGTCGAGCAACTTGTCCAGCGTCGACCGCGGGAAGGTCGCGCCCTCGCCGGTCCCCTGAACTTCCACCAGGGTCCCGGTGTCGGTGGCGACGACGTTCATGTCGACCTCGGCGCGGGAGTCCTCCTCATACGGCAGGTCGACCCGGATGCGGCCGTCGACGACGCCGACGCTGACCGCGGCGATCGCGCAGGACAGCGGCCGCGGGTCCGACAGCTTCCCCGCCGCGGCGAGATAGGTCACCGCATCGGACAACGCCACGAAGGCGCCCGTGATGGCCGCGGTGCGGGTGCCACCGTCGGCCTGCAAGACGTCGCAGTCGACGGCGATGGTGTTCTCGCCGAGCGCCGCCAGGTCGATGCAGGCGCGCAGCGACCGCCCGATCAGCCGGCTGATCTCCTGGGTGCGCCCGGACAGGCGGCCCTTCACCGCCTCGCGGTCCGAACGGGTGTGGGTGGCCGACGGCAACATCGCGTACTCGGCGGTCAGCCAACCCAGGCCCGACCCCTTGCGCCACCGCGGCACGCCCTCGGTCACGCTCGCCGTGCACATGACCTTGGTGTGGCCGAATTCGATCAATACCGAACCGGCGGGGTGGTCGGTGAAACCGCGGGTGATGACCACGGGCCGAAGCTCGTCGTCAAGGCGGCCGTCTTCTCGTCTCGTCACCCGGCAAGCCTAAGCCAACCCTAACGCGCCGACTCAGACCCTCTCGGAGCGGCGGATATCGAACGTCTCGCCGCAGACCACCGCGTGCACGGGACCGTCGAACTCGGCCTTGGCCTCGCTGATCACATCCTCGCGCGAGGTCCACGGCGGGATGTGCGTCAGCAGCAGTTCGTGAACGCCGGCCTCGGCCGCGGCCCGGCCGGCCTCGGTGCCCGACAGGTGCAGCGCGGGCGGCCGGTCCGGCGCGTGCGTCCACGAGGCCTCGCACAGAAAAACGTCGGCGCCGCGGGCCAGCTCGACAAGCTGATCGCAGCTGCCGGTGTCGCCGCTGTACACGAACGAGGCGCCGGAGGGGTCGGTGATCTTCAGGCCGTAGGACTCCGTCGGATGGGCCACCACCCGCGGCGTCACCGTCAGCGCCCCGATGGTCACCGGCTCGCCGTCGACCCAATGGCGAACGTCGAAAATGTCCGAGCAGTCGTCGATCTCACCGCCATAGGGTGACGACGCCGCGCCCAGCCGCGACCAGGTGTCGCCCGGACCGTAGAGCAACGCCTTGCCGAGCGGGCGCGTCGGGTGATAGCGCCGCCACACGAAAAGGCCGGGCAAATCCAGACAATGGTCGGCGTGCAAATGGGACAACAACACGTGCACGGAACCGGGATCGGCATAGCGCTGCAGCGCGCCAAGAACGCCCCCGCCAAAGTCGATGACCAACGGCGGAGTGTCCGGTGCCCGGAGCAGATAACCCGACGCGGGCGAGTCCGGACCCACCACGCTGCCCGAGCAGCCGAGCACGGTTATTCGCACGGACACTACTGTGCCATGCCCGATAGGACCGTGACGAAAACATGGCCGCATTGGTGTGACGAGAATCTCGTCCGCAGGTCAATCAATGTGCACCTGCGCAACGGGCTGGACGCCGGTGACGGCCGGACCGAGGAAGCGCGCCGCCAAAGCGGTGAATGCTTCGGGGTCGCCGGTGGCTTCGAAGACCCGAGTCGCGGGCGCTGCGTCGTGCGGGCGAAGCAAGTCCCGCTCGGTCAGCACGCGCAGCACTTCCTTGGCCGTCTCCTCGGCGCTGGAGACCAGCGTCACGTTGTCACCCATCGCCAATTGGATTAGTCCGGACAGCAGTGGATAGTGCGTGCAGCCGAGCACCAGCGTGTCGACCTGCGCGCGCTGCAGCGGCTCCAGATAGCCCTCGGCCAAACCGAGCACCTGACGGCCGCTAGTCACCCCGCGCTCCACGAAATCGACGAAGCGCGGGCACGCCACCGCGGTGATCTCGGTGTCACGGGCGGCGGCGAACGCGTCCTGATAAGCGTGCGAGTTGATGGTGGCCTGGGTGCCGATGACGCCGATGCGCCCGCTGCGGGTGGTGGCGACCGCGCGGCGCACCGCGGGCAGGATCACCTCGACAACGGGAACGTCGTAGCGTTCGCGGGCGTCGCGCAGGCACGCGGCCGACGCCGTGTTGCAGGCGATGACCAACGCCTTGACGCCGCGGCCGACGAGGTCGTCCCCGATGGCCAACGCGTGCGCGCGGACCTCGGGGATGGTCAGCGGCCCGTACGGACCGTGACCCGTGTCGCCGACGTAGACGATGTCTTCGTCCGGCAGCTGGTCGATGATCGCGCGCGCGACGGTGAGTCCCCCGACACCGGAGTCGAAGACGCCGATGGGTGCCAGTGCCGAGCTCATGTCTTGGGCCGCGGCACGGTGGTGCCGGCTTTCCTGGACGTCCGGCCCTTACGTTCCGGGGCGGACAACCAATAGGCGGCCAGGATGCCGGCGATCGCTCCGCACAGGTGGCCCTGCCACGACACGCCCCCGCACCTGCCGAGCACCGGCATGGCCCCGAGCAGTACGCCGCCGTAGGCGAACATGACGACCAGCCCGATGATGATGTCGCGCATCCGGCGCACGAAGATCCCGAACACCAATAAGAAGGCCAGCCAGCCGAAGATCAAACCGGAGGCACCGATGTGGTCGGTGGGGCCGCAGCCGCTGCCGACGTCGCCGATGAGCCAGGTGCCGAAGCCACCGAGGATCCACACGATGGCGGTCGCCCAGACGAATCTGGACAGGCCGGCCAGCGTCATCAAAAATCCCAGGACCAGCAGCGGCACGGTGTTGGCCATCAGGTGCTGCCAGCTCGCGTGCAACACCGGGGCGAAGACGATGCCCCACAGGCCGTCGGCCTCCAGTGGGCGAATGCCGTTGGCGTCCAGCGAATGGCGGGTCAACTGGTCGATCAGCTCGACGAGGTAGAGCAGCACCACGAAGGTGAGGATCGTGGCGGCGCCGGCCGTCGCGGTGGACCGCCTCTTCGGCTGGGCTGCAGGCGCGCCGGGGCGTCCGGTGGGAGTCCTCTTACCCATGGCTGCCCTTCCAGCGTGTTCCAGCATCGTCAAGGCTACCGGCGCCGCGGCCGGTCGCCTCTCATCGACCGAAAGCGCCGGGCAGCACGTCGCGATAGCTCGGTATGCCGGCGATCGATTCGGCGGCCAGCACGCCACCCAGCACCGCTTGGGCCAGGCAATCGGCGGCGGCGATGCCGACCTCGGTGGCCAGCCGGGTCTCCGGCGAGAAGGCGGCGGGCGCGTCCGTCGCGGGCGGCACCTCGACCGCCCCGGTGGCCAGTACGAACACGGTGTCACCGTCGACCGGGGTGTGCGCCGGCCGGATGCTGCGGGCCAGGCCGTCGTGCGCGGCGATCGCCACCCGCCGGCACGCCGCCGCGCTCAGGGCGGCGTCGGTGGCCACCACCGCGATGACGGTGTTGAGCGGGTTGTCCACCGGATCCGACGGGGACGCCAAACCGGCGAGCGCGTCGACCTGCTCGGCCGGCGGCGGCCGCAGCCCGAATTCCTGAATCAGGTCCATCATCCACGGCAGGCCGGTGCTCCGGTCGACGACCTCGCCGGCGGAGTTCACCACGGCGACCGCCCCGACGGTCACACCGGACGGCAGCGCCTTCGACGCGGTCCCGACGCCGCCTTTGAGCGCCCCGGCGCGCGCGCCCACCCCGGCGCCGACGGTCCCGACGGTTAACTCTGCGCCGGTGGCGGCAGCACAGGCCGCGTAACCGAACTCCGCCGTAGGGCGGCACCGCCAACCCCCGACCGGCAGATCGAAGATCACCGCTGCCGGCACGATCGGGACCACACCGCCGTCCATCGCCACGCCGCGCTCGTGTTCTTCCAGGAAGCGCATGACGCCGTCGGCGGCGGCCAGGCCGAAGGCGCTGCCCCCGGCGAGCAGCACCGCGTCGACGAACCGCACGGTGTTGGCCGGATCCAGCAGGTCGGTCTCGCGGGTGCCGGGCGCACCGCCGCGGCAGTCGACGGCGCCGACGGTTCCCGGCGGGGTGAGTATGACGGTGACGCCGCAGGCCCAGCCGGCGCCCAGCGACGCGTCGGGGTCCAGTCGTTGGTAGTGGCCGACGCGGATGCCCCCGACGTCGGTGATGGCGTTCACCGGTCGCCCGACGCGGTCATCGGGACCCCATGAGCACCAGGACCAGGTACTCCTGCAGCACGGTCAGCCACTGGTAGACGTCGAAGTGCACGGCCAGCGGATGGTCGGCGGGCAGGCGCTCCGGGCCGTCGGGTCCCACCTCGAGCATGACTCCCAGCGTCAGCCGGATGTCGTTGACCGCCGCGATCCAGCAGTTCGCGTCGTCCTCGGTGAGCTCGAAGCGGCCGCCGTCGTCGGGAACCGTGCTCAGCAACCGCTGTGCGGCAACGCGTTTGGCGTCGACGATGCCGGGCTCGTGCAGGCTGCGCAGGGCGGCGTTCAGGCTGTCCGCGGCCTCGGACGGCTCGGTGTCATCGTCGGGCCGATAGAAATCGGGCAGCAGCCGACGCAACGTGGGATCTTTCGGCGGTTCGGCGTTGCCCGTCTTGATCCCGGTGATCTCCTCGAGTTCGTCTGCCGGCGAAGCGGATTCGCGCTCGTCGAGCAGGCCGATCATCGCCGTGGCCAGATTCTTGAGCAGGGCGGCCTCGTGCGAGGCCAGCGACGACCGAAAACGGGGACCGTCAGCGGTCTCGACCCGCTTCCATTTGCGCACCGGGAATCGCCAGCGCCTCGACCGTCAGCGGTCCTGCTGCATCGTCGCCCACAGACCGGCGGCGTGCAGCTTGGACACATCGACTTCCATGGACTCCCGGCTGCCGGCGGACACCACGGCCTTGCCCTCGTTGTGCACCTGCAGCATCAGCTTGGTGGCGTGCGGCTCGCTGTAGCCGAACAGCTTCTGGAACACATAGGTCACGTAGGTCATCAAATTGACCGGGTCGTCCCAGACGATCGTGACCCACGGGCTCGCCGTGGCCTCTACCGGAGCGGACTCTCGTTGTCCTGTAGTGCCCGGCTTAGTGGGCGCTGACATAACAACCATGGCCTACACGATACCGAGGGTTGGACGACGTTTCCGAGACCCGAGGGCAGCCGATACCGTTATGGGATGAACGACCCGGTCGTTACTGGGCTGCTGACCGACAAGTACGAGTTGACGATGCTGGCGGCGGCGCTGCGCGACGGCAGCGCCGATCGACGGACCACCTTCGAGCTTTTCGCACGCCGGCTTCCCCAAGGACGTCGTTACGGCGTGGTCGCCGGCACCGGCCGGCTGCTCGAGGCGCTGCCCCAGTTCACCTTCGACGACCAGGCGTGCCAGTCGCTGGGGCAGTTCCTCGACCCAGATACGTTGCGCTACTTGCGCGAATTTCGGTTCGGCGGCGACATCGACGGCTACGCCGAGGGCGAGCTGTACTTCCCCGGATCCCCGGTGCTGTCGGTGAGCGGGACGTTCGCCGAATGCGTGGTGCTCGAGACGCTGGCGCTGTCGATTTTCAATCACGACACCGCCGTCGCCTCGGCCGCGGCGCGGATGGTGAGCGCGGCCAGGGGACGCCCGCTCATCGAGATGGGGTCGCGGCGAACCCACGAGCAGGCGGCGGTCGCCGCGGCCCGCGCGGCCTACATCGCCGGCTTCGACGGCTCCTCGAACCTGGAGGCGCAGCGCTGCTACGGAATACCCGCCGAGGGCACCTCCGCGCACGCGTTCACCATGCTGCATGCGCGCGCCGACTCACCCACGGAATCGACCGAACTGGCGGCGTTTCGGGCACAGGTCGACGCGCTCGGCGTGGACACCACCCTGCTGGTGGACACCTATGACGTGACGACCGGGGTGGCCAATGCCGTCGCCGCCGCCGGTACGGGGCTCGGCGCGGTGCGCATCGACTCCGGCGAGCTGGGCGTGCTGGCCCGTCAGGTCCGCCGGCAGCTCGACGAGCTGGGCGCCACCCGGACCCGCATCGTGGTCTCCGGTGACCTCGACGAGTTCTCCATTGCGGCCCTGGCCGCCGAACCGGTGGACAGTTACGGCGTGGGCACGTCGCTGGTGACCGGCTCGGGCGCCCCGACCGCGAACATGGTCTACAAACTCGTCGAGGTGGACGGCATGCCGGTGCAAAAGCGCAGCAGTCACAAGGAATCTCACGGCGGACACAAGGAGGCGCTGCGGCTGTCCCGCGACTCCGGCACCATCATCGAGGAGGTGGTGTATCCGGCCGGACAGCAGCCTGCCGTCTCCGAACCGGCCCGGGTGCTGACCGTCCCGCTGGTGCGCGGTGGCGAGCTGGTGTCCAAACCGAACCTCGCGGCGGCGCGCGAGCTGGTAACTTCCGGGCTGCGCAGTCTGCCGTGGGAGGGATTGAATTTGTCGCACGGCGATCCCGCGGTCACCACGACGCAGATTCCCGACCAGCGAAGAGGGTAGCCACGTCCGACGTGTCCGTGTCCGAGCTGCTGGCCACCGCCGTGGCCGCGCTCGGCGGCAGTGAACGCAGCGGCCAACAGGAGATGGCCGCCGCGGTGGCGCGGGCCTTCGCCACCGAGGAGCACCTGGTGGTGCAGGCCGGCACCGGTACCGGCAAGTCGCTCGCATATCTGGTGCCCGCGCTCGTGCACGCCCTCGAGGACGACTCCCCCGTCGTCGTGTCCACGGCCACGATCGCTCTGCAGCGCCAGCTCGTCGACCGCGATCTACCCCGGCTGGTCGACGCGCTGGCCGATGCGCTGCCGCGCCGCCCAGAGTTCGCGTTGCTCAAGGGGCGGCGAAACTATCTGTGCCTGAACAAGATTCACAACGGCGCGGCCGCCGACGGCGAGGATGCCGACCACCGGCCGCAGGAGGAACTGTTCAACCCGATGGCCGTCAGCGCCCTGGGCCGCGACGTGCAACGGCTCACCGAGTGGGCGTCGAGCACCGAATCCGGTGACCGCGACGACCTCAAGCCCGGCGTGCCGGACCGATCCTGGTCGCAGGTCAGCGTGTCCGCGCGGGAATGCCTCGGCGTGGCGCGCTGCCCGTTCGGTACCGAGTGCTTCTCCGAACGCGCGCGCGGTCGTGCTGGTCAGGCCGATATCGTCGTCACCAACCACGCGCTGCTGGCCATCGACGCGGTGGCCGAATCGGCGGTCCTGCCCGAGCACGCGCTGCTGGTCGTCGACGAGGCGCACGAGTTGGTCGACCGGGTGACGTCGGTGGCCACCGCGGAGCTGACGTCGGCCGCCCTCGGGGTGACCGCCCGGCGGATCGCCCGCCTGGTGGAACCGGAACTGATCCAGCGCCTGGAGGCGGCGACGGCCAACTTCGCCTCGGTCATCCACGACGGCACGCCGGGCCGCATCGATCGCCTCGACGAGGAGTTGGCGACCTATTTGACGGCACTGCGCGACGTGACGACGGCGGCGCGCTCGGCGATCGAGCGCACGAACGACCCGAAGGCGGCGTCGGCGCGCGCCGAAGCCGTTGCGGCGCTGAGCGAGATATCGGACACCGCGTCGCGCGTGCTCACATCCTTCGGCCCGGCCATCCCCGACCGCACCGACGTAGTGTGGCTGGAGCACGAGGAGATCAGGGGCGCGGCGCGCCCGGTGCTGCGGGTGGCCCCGCTGTCGGTCGCGGGGCTGCTGCGGTCCCGGGTGTTCTCGCGTTCGACGGTCGTGCTCACGTCGGCCACGCTGACCATCGGCGGCTCGTTCGACGCCATGGCCACGGCGTGGGGGCTGACCGGTGCGGACGGCGACGCGAGGTGGCGCGGCCTGGATGTGGGTTCGCCGTTCCAGCACGCCAAAGCCGGAATCCTGTATGTGGCCGCGCACCTGCCGCCACCGGGACGCGACGGCACCGGATCGGCCGAGCAGCTGAGCGAAATCGCCGAACTCATCACCGCCGCCGACGGGCGCACCCTGGGCCTGTTCTCGTCGATGCGGGCGGCCCGTGCCGCCGCCGAGGCCATGCGCGGCCGGCTGTCCACGCCGGTGTTGTGTCAGGGCGACGACAGCACCTCGGCGCTCGTCGAGCAGTTCAGCGCCGACCCCCAGACGTCGCTGTTCGGCACCCTGTCGCTGTGGCAGGGCGTCGACGTGCCCGGGCCGTCGCTGTCGCTGGTGCTGATCGACCGCATCCCGTTTCCCCGGCCCGACGACCCGCTGCTGGGCGCGCGGCAGCGCGCGG
The DNA here is from genome assembly GCF_001673055.1 of Mycobacterium sp. 1245801.1. Taxonomy (NCBI): domain Bacteria; kingdom Bacillati; phylum Actinomycetota; class Actinomycetes; order Mycobacteriales; family Mycobacteriaceae; genus Mycobacterium; species Mycobacterium sp. 1245801.1. The sequence continues at coordinate 16,289 of NZ_LZKY01000216.1, read as the reverse complement.
TCGCGGCGCGCGGCGGCAACGGCTTCATGGCCGTCGCGGCCAGTCATGCGGCGCTGCTGCTGGCGCAGGGGTCGGGGCGGCTGCTGCGCCGCGTCACCGACCGGGGCGTGGTCGCGGTGCTCGACTCGCGCATGGTCACCGCCGGCTACGGCGGCTACCTGCGGGCGTCGCTTCCGCCGTTCTGGCAGACCACCAACGGCGAGCAGGTGCGCCAGGCGCTGCAGCGGCTGCGCACCGCGCCCGCGGCCGAGCAGGGCCTATCGGCCTGACCCGCTTCCGGTTAGCGGGCCAGGGTGACCAGCCCGAGCTCGTTGCTGGCCGCCAGCATCGGATGGCGGGGCAGCACGCGCACGGTGTAGCCGACCGATCCCGCCAGCGGCAGCGGCGTTGTCGTCGAGAACACCTGGTTGCCGCCCTCGGCGGTGCCGGCGTAGGACATCTCGACGGTGACGGGCTCCAGCAGTGCGTCGCTGGCGTCGACGCGGCCGACCAGCGCCTGGACGGTGACCTCGTCAGGCGCGAGCCCGGCCAGCTGGACGGTCGCGGTCAGGGTCAGCTTGGAGCCGAGCACCGGGCTGTCCGGCAGTCCGGTGCTGTCGACGTCGGTGATGACGATCTTGGGCCAGGCCTCCTCGGCGCGCGTGCGGTAGGCGGCCAGCTCACGGGCCGCGCCGAACTCGCCGCCGCTCGCCGCATCCTCGGCGCCCTCGACGGGCGCGATCGTCTTGCGCAGCGACTGCGCCGCGGGCGTGTAGTACTGCTCGACGTAGTCGCGCACCATGCGCGACGCCAACACCTTGGGACCGAGCGTTTGCACCGTGTGACGCACCATTTCGATCCAGCGGGGCGGCACACCGTGTTCGTCGCGTTCGTAGAACTTCGGTGCGACGGTTTCTTCCAGCAGCGTGTAGAGCCCGCTGGACTCCAGGTCGTCGCGCCGCGCCTCGTCGGTCACGCCGTCGGCGGACGGTATCTCCCAACCGTTTTCGCCGTCGTACCACTCGTCCCACCAGCCGTCGCGGATGGACAGGTTCAGCCCGCCGTTGAGCGCGCTCTTCATTCCCGAAGTGCCGCAAGCCTCCAGCGGCCGCAGCGGATTGTTCAGCCACACGTCGCAGCCCCAATACAACAGCCGCGCCATCGACATGTCGTAGTCGGGCAGGAAGGCGATGCGGTGGCGCACCTCGGGCCGGTCGGCGAAGCGCACCACCTGCTGGATCAACGCCTTTCCGCCGTCGTCGGCGGGGTGGGATTTACCGGCCACGATCAGCTGGATCGGTCGTTCGGAGTCGAGCAGCAGCTGTTCCAGCCGAGCCGGATCGCGCAGCATCAGCGTCAGCCGCTTGTAGGTCGGCACCCGTCGCGCGAAGCCGATGGTCAACACCTCCGGATCGAATGCGGTTGCGATCCAACCCAATTCGGCGTCCGAGGCACCCCGTTCCAGCCAGGAGCGACGCAGCCGCTGCCGGACGTCGTCGACCAGCAGGGACCTCAGCTGTGAGCGGATCCACCACAGGTGCCCCGCGTCGACTTGCTTGAGCCGCAGCCAGACCCCCGGATCGCTGAACGAATCCGACCCGACCAGCTCGCGACCCAGCTGCAGCCACTGCGGCGCCGCCCAGGTGCGTGCATGAACTCCGTTGGTGATCGAGCCGATCGGCACCTCGCTGGCGTCGAAGCCGGGCCACAGCTCGTTGAACATGGACCGGCTCACCCGGCCGTGCAACGACGAGACGCCGTTGGCGCGCTGGGCCAGCCGCAAACCCATGTGGGCCATGTTGAATTTGGTGGGGTCGTCCTCGGCGCCGAGCGCCAGGATGCGAGCGGTCGGCACCCCCGGCAGCAACGCGGGCGCACCGGTCGCATCCGATCTCGCGGCCTTGTCACCGGATTTCGCGCCGTCGCCCGCGTGGTCGTCGAAGTACAGCCGCACCATCTCGATGGGAAACCTGTCGATGCCGGCGGGCACCGGGGTGTGGGTGGTGAACACCGTGCTGGAGCGCACCACCGTCAGCGCCGTGTCGAAGTCCAATCCCGAGCCGGTCATCAGTTCACGAATGCGTTCGGCTCCCAGGAAACCCGCGTGGCCCTCGTTCATGTGGAACACCTCCGGCGCGGGCAGGCCGTGAATGCCGGTGAAGGCGCGGATCGCCCGTACCCCACCGATGCCGGCGAGGATCTCCTGGCGCATCCGGTGTTCCTGGTCGCCCCCGTACAGGCGGTCGGTGACGCCGCGCAGGTCGTGCTCGTTCTCGGGGACATCGGAATCGAGTAGCAGCAGCGGAACCCGGCCCACCTGGGCGACCCAGATCCGCGCGTGCAGCTGCGCGGAGTCCGGCAGCATCAGCTCGACCAGCGCCGGCTCGCCGGTCGCGTCGGTCAGCAACCGCAACGGCAGGCCCTGCGGATCCAACGACGGGTAGGTCTCGTTCTGCCAGCCGTCGGCGGTCAAGGACTGCCGGAAATACCCGGACCGGTAGTAGAGGCCCACCGCCACCAGCGGCACGCCCAGATCGGATGCGGACTTCAGGTGGTCGCCGGCCAGGATTCCCAAGCCACCGGAGTAGTTGGGCAGCACCTCGGCGATGCCGAATTCCATCGAGAAGTACGCGATGGCGGCCGGCATCTCGGCGCCCTGCTCCTGCCGCTGCTGGTACCACAGCGGGCGGCTCAGATAGTCGTTGAGATCGGCGGTCAGCTCGTCGAGCCGGCGCAGGAAGGCTTCATCGAGCGCCAACTCATCGAGCCGCGCCGGTTTGACCGCGCCCAGCAACGCCACCGGATCGCTGCCGCACCGCTCCCACAGGTCAGAGTCGATGGTCGCGAAAAGCTCCTGAGTGGGCTTGTCCCACGACCATCGCAGGTTGGTCGACAGTTGGTCCAGCGCGGTCAGACGCTCCGGAAGGTGAGCACGGACGGTAAACCGGCGGAGGGCTTTCACGCGTCCCTACCTTACTGAGGTTCCCGGCCCGTGCACGGCGACCGGACGCACCGCATTTCCCCGGCGGTGTGTGACCGGAGACTAGGGTGGGTATCGGGTAGTAATCGGGGTCGCAACGATGCTTCCCTGCCCAGAAATTTTCCTCACGACAGGAAGTTTCCCGACGAGCGGCATTCCGCACGGAGCACATCGCGGGCATGGCCGCAAACAATCGGAACGGAGTGCTGGTGCCCGGTCGTGTCGAGATCGATAACGTCCAACCGGTCGTTTCCTGTGGCGCGTATCCCGCGAAAGCCGTGGTCGGCGAAGTCGTCCCGGTCAGCGCCGCGGTATGGCGAGAAGGCCACGAGGCAGTCGCGGCGACCTTGGTGGTGCGCTACCTCGGCCCCGGCTACCCGCAGGTGAGCGAGACCCGCCGGATCAAGGCCGCTGCGGCCCCGACCAAGCCGGCGACCCAGCGCGACGGCAAGGTCGACCAGCAACGGATCAAACCGCTACTGCTGCCGATGACGATGGGTCCGGAACCCTACGTGTTCCACGGTCAGTTCACCCCCGATCAGGTCGGGCTGTGGACCTTCCGGGTCGACGGGTGGGGCGACCCGATCCACTCGTGGCGGCACGGGCTGGTCGCCAAGCTGGACGCCGGTCAGGGTGAGACCGAGTTGTCCAACGACCTTCTGGTCGGCGCGGGGCTCTTCGAACGCGCGGCGACGGGCGTGCCGCGGGCACTGCGCGAGCCGCTGCTGGCCGCCGCCGCCGCGCTGCGCGAGCCGGGCGACCCGGTCACCCGCACCGCGCTGGCGCTGGGCCCCGAGATCGAGGAAATCCTGGCCGACTACCCGCTGCGCGATCTGGTCACCCGCGGCGAGCAGTACGGCGTCTGGGTGGACCGGCCGCTGGCCCGGTTCGGCTCCTGGTATGAGATGTTTCCCCGCTCGACCGGTGGGTGGGACGCCGACGGCAACCCCGTGCACGGCACGTTCGCCACGGCGGCCGCCCAGCTTCCCCGCATCGCGGCGATGGGCTTCGACGTCGTCTACCTGCCGCCGATCCACCCGATCGGCAAGGTACATCGCAAGGGGCGCAACAACTCCCCGACCGCGGCGCCCGGAGACGTGGGCTCCCCCTGGGCGATCGGCAGCGACGAGGGCGGACATGACGCCGTGCACCCGGATTTGGGGACCATCGAGGACTTCGACGCCTTCGTCGCCGCCACCCGCGAGTTGGGCATGGAGGTCGCGCTGGACCTGGCGCTGCAGTGCGCACCGGATCATCCGTGGGCGCGCGATCACCGCAACTGGTTCACCGAATTGCCGGACGGCACAATCGCTTACGCGGAGAACCCGCCGAAGAAATACCAGGACATCTATCCGATCAACTTCGACAACGACCCCGCCGGCCTCTACGACGAGGTGTTGCGCGTGGTCCGGCACTGGATGGACCACGGCGTCAAGTTCTTCCGCGTCGACAACCCGCACACCAAGCCGCCAGACTTCTGGGCCTGGCTGATCGCCACGGTCAAGGGCATCGACCCCGACGTGCTGTTCCTGTCGGAGGCCTTCACGCCCCCGGCCCGCCAGTACGGCCTGGCCAAGCTCGGGTTTACCCAGTCCTACAGCTATTTCACCTGGCGCACGGCAAAGCAGGAGCTCACTGAGTTTGGCGAGGCCATCGCCGCCGCGGCAGACTTCCGGCGCCCCAACCTGTTTGTCAACACCCCGGACATCCTGCACGCCATCCTGCAGCACAACGGACCCGGCATGTTCGCGATCCGAGCGGTGCTGGCGGCGACCATGGGTCCGGCGTGGGGGGTGTACTCCGGCTACGAACTGTTCGAACATCGCGCGGTGCGGGAGGGCAGCGAGGAGTACCTGGACTCCGAGAAGTATGAGTTGCGGCCCCGCGATTTCGCCGCCGCGCTGGCCGAGGGGCGATCGCTGGAGCCATTCATCACGCAGCTCAACGCGATTCGCCGACTGCACCCCGCGCTGGAGCAACTGCGCACGATTCATTTCCATGACATCGACAACGATGCGCTGCTCGCCTATTCCAAGTTCGATCCGGTGACCGGCGACTGCGTCCTGGTGGTGGTGACGCTCAACGCGTTCGGCGCCGAGGAGGCGACGCTGTTTTTAGATATGGAGGCTCTGGGTATGGAGCCCTACGAGCGTTTTTGGGTGCGCGACGAGATCACCGGCCAGGAATTCCAGTGGGGCCAAGCCAATTACGTTCGCATCGATCCCGGGCAGGCGGTTGCGCACATCATCAACATGCCGCTCATACCGCACGACGCGCGGGGGATCCTGCTGCGCAGGCCACCAAACGGACCGGAGGGATTGTGACATGAGCAAAACCGACCAACTCGCCGGGGCGCTCCTGGCACCCGACCCTGCCGACCTCTCGCGCCTGATCGGGGGCACGCATTACAACCCGCACAGCATTCTCGGGGCGCACGAGTACGCCGACCACACCGTCATTCGGGCGTACCGGCCGCACGCGACCGAAGTCGTCGCACTCGTCGGCGACGATCGGTTCCCGATGCAGCACATCGAATCCGGGCTTTTCGCGGTCGCGCTGCCGTTCGTCAACCTGATCGACTATCGGTTGCAGATCACCTATGAGGGGGCGGAGCCGTACGTCATCGCCGACGCCTACCGCTTCTTGCCGACCCTGGGCGAGGTCGACCTCCACCTGTTCGGGGAGGGACGCCACGAGCGGCTCTGGGAAGTACTGGGCGCGCATCCGCGCTCGTTCACCACGGCCGACGGCGTGGTCAACGGGGTGTCGTTCGCGGTGTGGGCGCCGAATGCCAAGGGCGTCAATCTGATCGGTGAGTTCAACGGCTGGACCGGTAGCGAAGCCCCGATGCGGGTGTTGGGCTCATCGGGGGTCTGGGAACTGTTCTGGCCCGGCTTTCCCGTCGAGGGGCTGTACAAGTTCCGGGTGCACGGGGCCGACGACGTCGTGACCGAGCGCGCCGACCCGATGGCGTTCGCCACCGAGGTGCCGCCGCACACCGCATCCCGGGTGACGCGCAGCAGCTACACGTGGGAAGACGCCGACTGGATGGCCGAGCGCGCGCGGCGCAACCCGGTGTTCGAACCGATGAGCACCTACGAGGTGCACCTGGGTTCCTGGCGCCCCGGACTGAACTACCGCCAGTTGGCCCGCGAGCTGACGGATTACGTTGTGGAACACGGGTTCACCCACGTCGAGCTGCTGCCGGTCGCCGAGCATCCCTTCGCCGGATCGTGGGGTTACCAGGTGACGTCGTACTACGCGCCGACATCGCGGTTCGGCACCCCCGACGAATTCCGGGCCCTGGTCGACGCCTTACACCAGGCCGGCATCGGCGTGCTGGTGGACTGGGTGCCGGCGCACTTTCCCAAGGACGCCTGGGCGCTGGGCCGCTTCGACGGCACGCCGCTCTACGAGCACTCCGACCCCAAGCGGGGCGAGCAACTCGACTGGGGCACCTACGTATTCGACTTCGGCCGTCGCGAGGTGCGTAACTTCCTGGTGGCCAACGCGCTGTTCTGGCTCGAGGAGTTCCACATCGACGGCCTGCGGGTGGACGCGGTCGCCTCGATGCTCTACCTGGACTACTCCCGCCCCGAAGGGGGCTGGACCCCGAACATCTACGGCGGCCGGGAGAACTTGGAGGCGGTGCAGTTCCTGCAGGAGATGAACGCCACGGTGCACAAGACCGCCCCGGGCATCGTCACCATCGCCGAGGAGTCCACCTCGTGGCCCGGCGTGACGCGGCCGACAAACCTTGGCGGCCTGGGCTTTTCGATGAAGTGGAACATGGGCTGGATGCACGACACGCTCGACTACATCAGCCGCGATCCCATCTACCGCAGCTACCACCACCACGAGATGACGTTCTCGATGCTCTATGCGTTCAGCGAGAATTACGTGCTGCCGATCAGCCATGACGAGGTGGTACACGGCAAGGGCACGCTGTGGGGCCGCATGCCGGGCAACAACCACGTCAAGGCGGCCGGGCTGCGCAGCTTGCTCGCCTACCAGTGGGCGCACCCGGGCAAGCAATTGTTGTTCATGGGACAGGAATTCGGGCAGCGCGCCGAGTGGTCCGAGGAGCGCGGCTTGGATTGGTGGCAGCTCGACGAGCAGGGGTTCTCCAACGGGGTGCTGCGCCTGGTCCGCGACCTCAACGACATCTACCGCACTCACCCGGCGCTGTGGAGCCAGGACACCGTGCCAGACGGCTACTCCTGGATCGACGCCAACGACTCGGGCAACAACGTGCTCAGCTTCCTGCGGTACGGTAAGGACGGCTCGGTGATGGCTTGTGTGTTCAACTTCGCGGGCGCCGAGCACGGCGGATACCGATTGGGCCTGCCCTCGGCCGGCCGGTGGCGCGAGGTGCTCAACACCGACGCGACGGCCTACAACGGTACGGGGATCGGCAACATGGGCGGGGTGGACGCCACGGAAGACCCCTGGCACGGCCGGCCGGCCTCGGCACTGCTGGTGCTGCCGCCCACGTCGGCGCTGTGGCTGGCCCCCGAGTAAACCTCAGTACAGCGCGTTGGCGAGGTTGCGCCGCCCGGCGACGACCTCGGGGTCAGTCGGGTCGAAGAGCTCGAAAAGCTCGACCAACCTGGTGCGCACTCGGGTGCGGTCGTCGCCGGATGTGCTGCGCACCAAAGCAATCAGGCGATCGAAGGCGGGTCCGACCTCCTGGTTGAGGATCTGCACGTCGGCCGCCGCGAGGGCGGCTTCGATGTCACCGGGCGCGGCGTCGGCCACGGCAACGGCGTCCGGGCGTTGCGCGGTTGCGCGCGTGAGGAATTCGATCTGCCGGATCGCGCCCTTGGCTTCGGCGTTGGCCGGATTGGCGTCCAGGATCGACTGATACGACGTCTTAGCCGCCTCGAAGTCGCCGTCTTCCAGCTGCTGGCGGGCCGCGGCCAGCTCCGGGTCGACCGCCTCGGCCTCCGCGGAACCGCTTGGGCCCCTAAGCTTTCCGGCGGTCGCCGAGAGAATCTGATCCAGCCAGCCGCGCAACTGCTCGGTCGGCTGCATCCCCTGAAAACTCGAGATCGGCTGCCCGGCGGCCAATGCCACCACGGTCGGGACGGCATCGACACCGAATATCTGCGCCACCCGGGGCGCGACGTCGACGTTGACCGTGGTCAACGACCACTTGCCATTGTCCTGGGCGGCCAGCCCGGCGAACGTGTCGAGCAGCTGGACACACGCATCGCTGCGCGGCGACCACAGCAACACCACGACGGGCACTTCCTCGGACCGCAGCAGGACTTCGGCCTCGAAATTGGCCTCGGTGACCGCGATGATGCCGGGGTCACCGTCGGCGGCTGACTGTGTGGCCCCTGCGGCTGGGCCGGCCGCGGGCTGGGCCCGTTGCTTGAGACCGGAGAGATCGACCGCACCAGCCAGGGCGGGGCCGATAGGAGGTCGCGGACGAGTCACGCCGTCAAGTTTGTCATGCGGACGGGCTACCCATCCACCCGGTGGCGGCGACGCAGCGGGCCGAAAACGCCCACCGAAAAGCCCCGTGATCGGCAAATATGACGAAGATCACAATCGGCCACCGGCGCGCCGCGCCAGCAACGTCGGCAAACGTCCGATCGGGCGGCTAACCCGCGCGCAGAATCAGCGCGTCGCCCTGTCCGCCGGCCCCACACAGCGCCGCGACGGCGTATCCGGAGCCGCGTCGCGACAATTCCAGGGCGGCGTGCAGAGTGATCCGCGCTCCCGACATCCCGATCGGATGCCCGACGGCGATCGCGCCGCCGTTGACGTTGACCAGGTCGGGATTCACGCCCAGTTCGCGGGTCGAGGCCAGCGCCACCGCGGAGAACGCCTCGTTGATCTCGATGACGTCGAGCTGGTCGACGGAGATGCCCTCACGGGCGATCGCCTTCTTGATCGCGTTGGCCGGCTGCGACTGCAGCGTGGAATCCGGCCCGGCCACCACGCCGTGCGCACCGATCTCTGCCAGCCAGCTCAGCCCCAGCTCCTGTGCCTTGGCCTTGCTCATCACCACCACCGCGGCGGCGCCATCGGAGATCTGGGAGGCCGATCCGGCGGTGATGGTGCCGTCACGGCGGAAGGCCGGCTTGAGGCCGGCCAGCGACTCGGCGGTGGTGTTGGCGCGGATCCCCTCGTCCTCGGTGAACTGCAGCGGATCGCCTTTGCGCTGCGGGATGTTGACCGGCACCACTTCGTCGGTGAAGACGCCGTCCTTCCATGCCGCGGCGGCCTTCTGGTGCGACCGGGCAGCGAACTCGTCCTGCTCCTGCCGGGTGAACTGGTCGACGTCGTTGCGCTGCTCGGTGAGCGCGCCCATCGGCTGGTCGGTGAACACGTCGTGCAGGCCGTCGTAGGCCATGTGGTCCAGCACCGTCACATCGCCGTACTTGTAGCCCGAGCGGCTGTCCATCAGCAGGTGCGGCGCCTTGGTCATGGACTCTTGGCCGCCGGCCACCACGACGTCGAACTCCCCGGCGCGAATGAGCTGGTCAGCCAGCGCGATGGAGTCGATGCCGGACAGACACATCTTGTTGATGGTCAACGCCGGAACGTCCCAGCCGATCCCGGCCGCCACGGCCGCCTGGCGTGCCGGCATCTGGCCGGCCCCGGCCGTCAACACCTGGCCCATGATCACGTAGTCGACCAGCGAACCCGGCTCTTGAACATTTGGGAAGGCCTTTTCCAGCGCCCCGGCGATCGCGATCGCCCCCAGATCGCTGGCCGAAAAGTCCTTCAGCGAACCCATCAGCTTGCCGATGGGTGTCCGTGCTCCAGCAACGATCACCGACGTCGTCATGACACTCTCCTAATCCTGCGCCGACGGCCGGTTCGGCCTCCCGGGGAAGCGCAATCTTTGCCGCCAGGTTACCGTTATGTGATGACGACCGATCAAGTTGACGCCCGTCAGATCCTGGCCACCTCACTGGTGACGGCGATCGATCACGTCGGCATCGCAGTCGCCGACCTGAACGCCGCCATCGACTGGTACCACGACACCCTCGGGATGATCCTGGTGCACGAGGAAGTCAACGAGGAGCAGGGAATCCGCGAAGCCATGCTGGCTGTGCGCGGCGCTCCGGCGGGCACCGCACAGATCCAGTTGATGGCCCCGATCGACGAGTCCTCGACGATCGCCAAGTTCCTCGACAAGCGCGGGCCGGGCATCCAGCAGATGGCCGTTCGGGTCAGCGACCTCGACGCCTTGGTCGCCCAGCTGCGCGAGCAGGGTGTGCGGCTGATCTACGACGCGCCCCGGCGCGGCACGGCAAACTCGCGGATCAACTTCATCCACCCCAAGGACGGTGGCGGAGTCCTGATCGAGCTCGTCGAGCCGGCCGCCTGAGACGCCGACCCTCACGACCACTTCCTGGTCGGACCGCGGGTAGCGCGGTGCGTCCAGCACGGCGTGTGCCAATGCCGGCGGTCCTCCACCTGTCCGGGGCCGCCTGCGAGCGTCGAATCGGTGGGCCATACCACCAGATGTGCTGAGCCGGAACGTATTTCGTGGTCGCAGCCGGGACACCGATAGGTCTTGGCCGCCCGGGCCGCCGGTACGGGCCGGACCTCGTACTCGTGGCCGTCCGGGCCGACCTCCACCCGCCGCAGGGCCGGGGGCGGCGCCAACGGCCGCTGCCGACGTGGCGGGGGGCGGCGCCGAGCCATCCGGTCAGTGTAGTGGCGAACCGTCAGAAGAGCCGGTACTCGTCACTGTCCATGCCGCGCATCTTGTCGTAATCCAATGTCAGACAACGGATACCGCGATCGGTGGCGAGCGTGCGGGCCTGCGGTTTGATCTGCTGGGCGGCGAACACTCCCCGGACCGGCGCGAGCACGGTGTCGCGGTTGAGCAATTCCAGGTATCGGGTGAGTTGTTCGACGCCGTCGATCTCGCCGCGCCGCTTGATCTCCACCGCCACCGAGCCCCCGTGTTCGTCGCGGCACAGCAGATCGACCGGACCGATGGCCGTCATGTACTCGCGGCGAACCAGCGTGTATCCCTCGCCGAGCAGTTGCACGTGCTCGGCGAGCAGCGCCTGCAGGTGCGCTTCGACGCCGTCCTTGACCAGGCCGGGGTCGACGCCGAGTTCGTGGCTGGAGTCGTGTTCGATCTCCTCGACGGTGATGCGCAGTTGCTCGCCCGCCTTGTTCTCGACCACCCACACCGGCGATTGATCACCGGGCTCCTCGGTCAGCCAGCACGGCGGGCTCATCCAGTTCAGCGGCTTGTAGGCGCGGTCGTCGGCGTGCACGCTGACCGATCCGTCGGCCTTGAACAACAACAACCTGCGTGCGGAGGGCAGATGCGCGGTGAGCCGGCCGACATAGTCCACGGTGCATTGAGCGATCACTAGACGCACCCGACTCACCTTAGAGCGTCGCCGACAAATTAGGCTGACGCCACCATGTCGGCCAACCAGTCCGTGGCGCAGCGAATAGGCCGGGTGCTCGAGCGGGTCACCCGTCAGAGCGGCCGTCTGCCGGCCACGCCCGCGTACGGCTCCCTGCTGCTGGGGCGGGTGTCGGAAAGCCAGGGCCGTCGCCGGGTACGCATCCAGATCATCATGACCGTCCTGGTGCTGGGGGCGAACCTGGTCGGGATCGTCGCGGGGCTGATCTTGGTCACCGTCGCCATCCCGGTACCGAGCATCTTCGACGACGCACCGGCGTGGCTCACGTTCGGGGTGTCACCGGCCTACATCCTGCTGGCGCTGACGCTGGGCACGTTTTGGATCACCCGCAGGACCGTCCTGGCGTTGCGGTGGGCCATCGAGGAGCGCGCGCCGACGCCCGAGGACGAACGCAACACGTTCATCGCCCCGTGGCGGATCGCGTTGGTCGACCTCGTCCTGTGGGGAACCGGGGCGGTGCTGTATTCGGTCCTCTACGGCCTGGTCAACACGATGTTCATCCCCCGCTTCCTGGTCGGGGTGAGTTTCTGCGGTGTGCTGGTGGCCACCGGCAGTTATCTGCTCGCCGAGTTCGCGTTGCGTCCGGTGGCGGCTCAGGCGCTCGAGGCCGGTCCGCCGCCCCGTCGGCTGGCGGCCGGGATCATGGGGCGGACCATGACGGTGTGGTTCCTCGGTTCAGGTGTTCCGGTCATCGGCATCGCGCTCTTGACGCTGTTCGAGATCTGGCTGAACAATCTCACCCAGACCCAGTTCGCTGTCGGTGTCCTGATCGTGTCGTCGGCGGCGCTGATCTTCGGCTGCATCCTGATGTGGATCCTGGCGTGGCTGACCGCGACACCGGTGCGCGTGGTGCGGGCCGCGCTTCAGCGCGTCGAAAAGGGTGATCTGCGCGGCGAATTGGTGGTATTCGACGGCACCGAACTCGGCGAGCTGCAGCGCGGCTTCAACGCGATGGTCAACGGACTGCGCGAGCGCGAACGCGTTCGCGACCTCTTCGGCCGCCACGTGGGGCGCGAAGTGGCCCTGGCCGCCGAACGCGAGAAGCCGAAGCTGGGCGGCGAAGAACGCCATGTCGCAGTCGTATTCATCGACATCATCGGCTCCACCCAGTTGGTGACCAGCCGCCCGCCGGCCGAGGTGGTGGCCGTGCTCAACCAATTTTTCGGGATCGTCGTCGAAGAGGTGGACCGTTATTGCGGGCTGGTCAACAAGTTCGAGGGCGATGCGACGCTGGCGATCTTCGGGGCTCCCAACCGCCTTGATTCACCGGAAGACGCGGCCCTTGCCGCCGGGCGCAGCATCTCCGAACGGCTGGCCAACGAAATGTCTGAGCTGTCGGCGGGCATCGGCGTGGCGGCCGGCCAAGCCGTGGCCGGAAACGTCGGTGCCAGGGAGCGCTTCGAATACACCGTGATCGGTGAGCCGGTCAACGAGGCGGCCCGGCTGTGCGAGCTGGCCAAGGCGCACGCGAGCCGGCTGCTCGCGACGGCCGACGCGATCGAGCGCGCCAGCGAAACCGAGCGGGCGCGTTGGTCTCTGGGCGACAGCGTGACCCTGCGCGGCCATGAGCGTCCCACCCGACTGGCGGTGCCCGTCGCGGTGGACGACCCGTCGGCCGGACACGGTTGATATCAGACCGAAATGGGTAGAGGGACACAAGAACTGACCCCTCAGAGATTGGTTTGCGCATGACCGGTAGTGGAGTCACCCGTGTTTCGGTCGCCGCGGGAATCGCCGCGGCGATCGCCTTGAGTTCGTTGACCGCGGGTTGCAGCTCGGGCAAGGACAACAAGAACCCCAGCACGTCGACCGTCACCACCACCGTCACGACGCCGGCGAGCGTCACGACAACCGCTCCGACGGCGCCGGGGACCGGCGGACCGGGCGGCGGTGGACCGGGCGTCGGGCCGGGCGGTGCGACCACCGCCGGACCGGGCGGTTCGGGGGCCGGCGCCGGACCCGGCGGGGCCAGCGCGGGCGTCCCGGGTGCCGGGGCGTCGGCGGGACCGGGCGGTGCGGGTGCCTGCGCCGGTGGCGTGTGCGTCGGAACGCCTCCCGGCTGAGGCGCAGGCCTAGCGGTTCATCGGGCGACGGCGACGGCCAGGCGCGCATCGGGCCGAGTTGCCGTCTGCCGCACTAACATTGCGACGAGCAAGGTACCGGCCGCCAGCAGCCCGCCCACGAACAACACGGTCGCCGGCCAGCCGCCGCTGCCGTACACGACGCCGCCCAAGGCGCCGGCCACCGATCCGCCCAGGTAGTAGCTGAACAGGTACAGCGCCGAGGCCTCCGCGCGGTCGCGCTGCGCCACCGCACCCACCCAGCCGCTGGCGACGGTGTGCGCGGCGAAGAAGCCGCCGGTGAACACGCCGACACCGATGACGATGACGGCCAGCGCGTGCGGGACGGTGAGCAGCAGGCCGGCCACGGTGATCGGCAATGCCGAGCCGAGCACGAGCCGGCGGCCCCTGCGGTCCGCGAGCCGCCCGGCCACCACCGACGTCCAGGTGCCCACCAGGTACAGCACGAACAACAGCCCGACCACCGAGGATGCCAATCCGAAGGGCCGGTCCGTCAGCCGGTATCCGAGGTAGTTGTACACCGTGACGAACGCCCCCATCACCACCGAACCCAAGGCAAACAGCTTCAGCAGCACGGGGTTTCGCACATGTGCGGCAAGGTTGCGCACAGTGTCGCGCACGCTCGCCGCCTTCGGGCTGAAGAACTGCGACCGGGGCACCAACAGGGCGAACACGACCGTGCCGGCAAGCGTCATCACCGAGCACACCAACAGCGCGACCCGCCAATTGCTGACGTCGACGACCAGGGACGGCACGATCCGCCCGACCAGCCCTCCCACCGTGGTGCCCGCGACGTAGCGGCCCATCGCCGAACCGAGCGACGAGGCGTGCACCTCCTCGGCCAGGAATGCCATGGCGACCGCCGGTATACCGGCCAGCGCGACGCCATGCAGCGCGCGGCCGGCCAGTAGCACGCCGAGGGTGGGACTCAGCGGCAGCAACAGCCCGATAACGCTGGACGCTATGCCCGACGTCAGCATCACGGTGATGCGTCCGTAGCGCTCGGACAGCACGCTCGCCGGAATGATCGACAGCGCCAACATGCCCGTCGTCAGCGAAACCGTCAACGCCGCGGTCGCCGGCGTGATCCGGTAGGACGCCGACAATGCCGGGAGCAGCGCCTGCGTGCAGTACATGGCGGCGAAACTGGACAGGCCGGCACCGTACAGCGCGATCGTCATGCGCCGATATCCCCTGGATCCGGCCCGATGCGCGACGACGTGAGGCATGCCAACAATGCTTCGGGCCGTGCAGCTGAAAAGGAAATGAATTATTTCGGTGCTTATGATGCGTGAAACACATAAGCAGAGGTGGTTGCATGTCGGACGGCGACTACGAGTGGTTCATCACACTCGCCGAATTGCAGCACGTCACGGCGGCGGCACAGCAGCTCCATGTCGCCCAGCCGACGCTGACCCGGATGCTGGCGCGCCTGGAACAGCAGGTGGGGACGCCGCTGTTCGACCGGCACGGCAGGCGCCTTGCCCTCAACACGTACGGCCGGATCTTCTATGAGCACGCGCGGCGGGCCCAACTCGAGCTCGACTCGGCCCGGCGCGAGATCGATGACCTGACAAACCCGGCCGTCAGCGAGATCCGGTTGGCCTTTCTGAGCTCGTTCGGATCGACGGTGGTTCCGAGGTTGATCGCGAAGTTCGGGGAATCGTCACCGCGGGTGACGTTCGCGCTGGAGGAAGGGCCCGCCGAGTCGATCGGCGATCGCGTGCGGTCCGGAGTCGTCGACATCGGCGTGGTATCGCCACGGCCGCGCAAACGAACGCTGGCCTGGCGCAGCCTGTTTCGTCAACGGCTGGGCATCGCCGTGCCCCAGGACCACCGCTTTTCGCACGGTGCGGCGGTGTCCATGATCGATCTGGCCGACGAGCGCTTCGTGACGATGCACCGCGGATTCGGCATGCGGGGACTGCTCGACGAGCTCTGTGCGGCAGCGCAGTTTCGGCCCCGCATCGGATTGGAGGCCCCGACCCTCACGACGGTCGCCGGCCTAGTCGCCGCGGGACTGGGCGTCAGTCTGGTGCCCATCGACGGCAGCGAGTACGCGCCGGGGGTGCGGGTGCTGCGGCTGGCCGACGCCGACGCCTATCGCGATGTCGGCATGATCTGGAATTCCGATCGACCGCTGTCTCGCTCGGCACGCGACTTCATCGCGGCCGCCGCGGCGGTAGAACACCACTCGCCGAAGGATCCGATCAGCTGAACGCAACGCGCCCCGCGGGTACCGCTCAGACCGCGATCTGGTGGTGACGGGTCTGATTACCGCCACACCGCTTGGCCTCGTACATCGCGGTGTCGGCATGGGCGACCAACTGGTGAAACGCGTGCTCGGCGTTATCGGTCACCGGCGGCTACATCGCGTTCTTCCACACGGTCCGGCTCATGGCGCTGAATTTCGTTCTGGCCAGCGCGATCGGGGCCTGGCAGGCGGTGCGGCTGGCCGCCAGCGGACAGACCCTGCTGGCCTTCACCGGTTACTTTCTGGTCCTGGAACTCAACGTGGTCGTGCCGCTCGCCATCCAGGTCGTGGTGCGCGCGCTGTGGATGGACCTCTTGCGCGCGAACCGTGACCCGCTGACCGGTCTGCTGAACCGGAGAGCCTGCGACCGGGCCATTGTCGGCCGAATGCTGGCCGGCGCCCATCACATGTTTCTGGCGGTCGCCATGGTCGATCTCGACCGCTTCAAAGAGCTCAACGACAGTCGCGGACACGCCGCCGGCGACGAGGCGCTGATCGCTGTGGCGGGCACCTTGACCAACGAGGACGCCACCACGGCGAGAACCCTGCGGGTGCTCGTGCTGAGCCCGTGGGCCTGCAAA
>NZ_LZKY01000215.1:0-29978 GCF_001673055.1 Mycobacterium sp. 1245801.1 | reverse complement strand
GCAACGGCAGCGCCACCGCGCCCGCCGCGCCGGCCATCGCGAAGCTGTCCGGGGCCAACTGCCACAGCTCGGCGGACAATTCGGCGGCGCCACCGCCGAGCCGACCCAGATAGTTGAAGCTGATGACGGGATCCGGATCATCCAGTGCCGCTTCGGGATTCAGATAGCGCAGCAGCCCGTAGGTCAAGCCGTCCGGCAGGGCGCGCAGTTGTTCCTTGGCGTCCTTGACCAGCCCACCCAGCGCCGCGTCCCCGCCGACGACCTGGCCCCAGGACAGCCCACCGACCCGCAGCGACACCGGGTACTTCGCGGTGAACCAGCCGACCGTGCGCGACAGGTCCACCTGCGGGCCCAGTTCCTCGTTGCGTCCGTGACCCTCCACGTCGATGGCGATCGGCGCGCCGGTGCCCACGAACTGGGTCCAGGCCAGTCCGAACGCGATCAACAGGATGTCTTGCACGCCGGCGTGGAACGCCGCGGGCACCTCGCTGAGCAGCAGCCGCGTGGTCTCGACGTCCAGCGACGCCGAGAACTGCCCGGCCGTCAGGTAGGTGTCCTCGGGCTGGGCCTGCGGCAACACCGCCGGCACGGCGGCCACCTGCCGCCACTCCTCCAGCCGCTCGACCACCTCGGGGCGCCGCGCGTACTCGTCCAGCAGCGACGACCACCGGGCGAACGAGGTCCCGCCCACCGGCAGGGCCACCGGCTGCCCGCTGTGGTGCTGCGCCCAGGCGATGTTGAGGTCCTCGATCAGGGTCCGCCACGACACGCCGTCCACCGCCAGGTGGTGGATGATCAACGCCAATTGGTTTGTCGCACTTGCCCATACGGCACGCACCAACACGCCGTCGGCCAGGTTCAGCCGCGACCGGGCGTCGACCAGCGCCGCCTCGGACAGCACATCGACCGACTCCACGCAGTCGCCGGCCTGGATCGAGCCCGCCTCGGGCACCTCGAGCGACCAGCCGCCGACGCCGTCGTCCTCGACGCGCAGCCGCAGCATCGCGTGCCGATCCAGCAGCGCCTGCACCACCACCGGCACGTCGTCGAAGGTGACCTCCGCGGGCGCCGCGAGCACCATGGTCTGGTTGAACTGCTCGACGGGGCCGTCCATGTCCTGCAGCCACCGCATGATCGGCGTGGCCACCACCGGCCCGAGCCCCTCGTCGACGACGTCGTCGTCGCCGCTGGCCACCGTGGCGACGCGCGCCAACCGGGCCACCGTCTGCTCGACGAAGACGTCGCGCGGGCGGCACACCACCCCGGCCGCCCGGGCGCGGGCCACCACCTGCATCGACAGGATGCTGTCGCCGCCGAGGTCGAAGAAGGAGTCGTCGACGCCGACGCGTTCCACGCCGAGCACCTGGGCGTAGATGCCGGCCAGGATCTCCTCGATCGCGCTCACCGGGGCGCGGTAGCGGTCGGCGTCGGAATATTCCGGCGCCGGCAGCGCGCGGGTGTCCAGCTTGCCGTTGACCGTCAGGGGCAGCGCCTCGAGCACCACCACCGCCGAGGGCACCATGTAGCTCGGCAACCGCTCGCCGAGCTGGGCGCGGACCTCGGCCGGGTCGGCCGTCCCGGTGATGTAGCCCACCAGCCGCTTGTCGCCGGGGCGGTCCTCGCGGGCGATCACCGCCGCGTGCTCGACCCCGGACAGCGAGGCGAGGGCGGCCTGGATTTCGCCGAGCTCGATGCGGTAGCCGCGGATCTTGACCTGCTCGTCGGCGCGGCCCATGTATTGCAGCTGACCGTCCGCGCCCCACCGGACCAGGTCACCGGTGCGATACATCCGCGCGCCGGGTGCCCCATACGGGCAGGCGACGAAGCGGGTGGCCGACAGCCCCGGCCGCCCGACGTAGCCGGTGGCCAGCCCGCCGCCGGCGACGTACAGCTCACCGACCACACCGACGGGCACCTGACGCAGCCAGCCGTCCAGCACGAAGAAGGCGAGGTTGGCCAGCGGCACCCCGATGGGGCTGACGTTGCTGTCGACGTCCCCGTCGACGATCTCCCGGAACGAGGCGTGCACCGTCGTCTCGGTGATGCCATACATATTGATCATCCGGGGCAGGCCGGGGTGGCGGTGCAGCCACGTCGACAACCGGTGCGGCTCGAGCGCCTCGCCACCGAAGACCACCGTCTGCAACTTCAGTTGCTCACCCAACTCGGGCGCCAACGCATCGGCGCTCTGCAGCGCATAGAACGCCGACGGCGTCTGACTGAGCACACTCACCTGCTCGCGAACCAACAACGCGTGCAAGTCCTCAGCCGAGCGCACCACGGCATCCGGCACGATCACCAGACGCCCGCCATACAGCAAGGACCCGAAGACTTCCCACACCGAGAAGTCAAACGCCAGCGAGTGACACTGCGTCCACACCTGGCCCAACCCGAGCTGAGCATCCAGTGTCTCCAGCAACAACGTCACGTTGTGGTGCGGGATGGCCACACCCTTGGGGGTTCCGGTGGTTCCCGAGGTGTAGATGATGTAGGCGATGTTCTCCGGGGCCGGCACCGGCAGGGCCGTCGTGGGCTTTCTGCCCACGGCGGGGTCGTCGATGTCGATGACCAGGCCGTCGAAGCCGTCCAGCTGTGGCCGCACCTCGGCGGTGGTCAGCGCGGCGATCGGCGCTGCGTCACCGAGCACGAACTCCAACCGCGCCGCCGGCACGCTCGGGTCGATCGGCACATACGCCGCCCCGGTCTTCAGGACGGCGAAGATCGCCATTACCGCTTCAGCCGAGCGTGGGATCACCACCGCGACCCGCTGACCCGGCCCGGCGCCCCGCTCGGAAAGCAAGTGCGCCAACCGGTTTGCCGACTCTTCGACCTCGCGATAGGTCCACGACCGCTCGTCGCAGGTGATCGCCACGGCGTCGGCGGCGCGGCCCACCTGGGCGGCGAACAACGCCGGAATGGACGCGGGTGCCCGCCGCCGCTGGGTCAGCATGGCTCGGTTGCCCCAGGCATCGAGCCGCTCGTGCTCGGCGGCGTCGAGCAGGTCGATCGACGAAAGCCGTTGCGCGGGATCGGCGGCCATCGCGGCCATCACCTGACGCAACCGGTCGATCAGTGTTTCGACGGCGGACGCATCGAACACCTCGGTGTCGTACTCGACGCGCAGGCTCAGCTCGTGCCCGGGCGTGGCCACCACGGAAAGCGGGTAGTGGTTGAACTCGCGGCTGCTGAACTCGGTGACCGCCAGCTCGTTGACGCCCAGCAGCGCACCGGCGTCGATCGGGTAGTTCTCGTAGAGGAACAGCGTGTCGAACAGTTGGTCGTGTCCGGTGACGCGATGAATCTCGTTGAGCGCCAAGTGTTCATGCTCGAGCGTTTCGGCGTGGGCGCGCTGCAGCTGCTCCAGCAGGTCGGCGACGGTGGTCGCGGCGGCGATATCGGCGCGCACCGGCACGGTGTTGATCAGCAAGCCGACCATGGCGTCCGCGCCGGCCAGTTCGGTGGGCCGGCCCGAGACCGCGGTGCCGAAAGCCACGTCGTGCTGGCCGGTCAGCCACGTCAACAGTTGCGCCCACGAGCCCTGCAGCACGGTGCTGACGGTGGTGCGGCTGGAGCGGGCCAGTTCGCTCAGCGCGCGGGTGGTGTCCGCCGAAACCGTGTAGGTGGCAACGGCGCGCCGGCCGATCTTGCCCGGCGGCGCCACCAGCGTGGGGGCTTCGAAGCCGGCGAGGGCCTCGCCCCAAGCCGCTTGGGCGCCAAGACGATCCTGCGCGGCCAGCCACATCAGGTAACTGCGGTACGACGGCGGCGCGGGCAGCCGCTCGCCGTAGTAGCCGGCGAACACTTCGCGCATCAGGACCGGCAGCGACCAGCCGTCGATGACGATGTGGTGAATGGTCAGCACGAACCGGTGCCGGTCGGGCGCGGTGCGGATCAACGCCGCCCGGAACGGGGACTCCCCGCCCAGATCGCAGACCGCGGTGCGCTCGGCCGCGGCCAGCTGCTCGACCTGCGCGTCGACATCGCCGCCGTCCAGCTCGATGTAGTTCCACGCCATCACCGGCTTGGCCGGGATGATCTGCACCGGCTCACCGAATTCGTCAATGAAGCGGGCCGCCAGGTTGGGGTGGCGGTTGACGACGGTCTGCACCGCCTCGCGAAGCCGTTGCGCGTCAAGGGAACCGCTTACGGTGATGGCGAGCTGCACCGCGTAGAGGTCTTCGAGTTCCTGCGCGAAGCTGGTGTGGAAGAGCAACCCCTGCTGGACGGGGCTGAGCGGCAACACGTCGGCGATCTGGTGCGCACGGCAGAGCTCGTCGATCTGCTGCTGATCCAGTCGGGCGGGGGCGATGTCGGACGGGGTCAACCCGCCACCACCGCCGCGCACGTGCGCGCAGATGCCGGTCAGCGCGTCAAACCACAACTGGCTCAACCGGTTTACCTGCTCGTCGGTCAGCGCCGACGGCGCCCACCTCCAGTTGGCGTGCAGGTGCGGGCCGGCCTCGGTGTCCATGGTGCCGGCGTTGAGTTCCACGGTGTGCGCCAACGGCATTGCCACCGCGGTGGCCACGGCCGCCGACGACAGGCTGTCCTCGCTGACGCGCCACAGGTCCTCGGAAAGGTCGGCTCCCGCGGCCAGCCGACCCAGGTAGTTGAACCCGATCACCGGGTCTGCGCCCTGCAGGTCGACGTCGTCATTCAGGTAGCGCAACAGTCCGTAGGTCAGGCCGTCGGGCAGGGCGCGCAGCTGCTCCTTGGCGTCCTTGATCACCGCACCCAGTGCGGCCTCACCGGCGACCACCTGCGACCACTTCAGCGGGCCGTTGATCTTCAGCGCCGCAGGGTATTTGGTGGTGAACCAGCCCACCGTGCGCGACAGGTCAACGCGTGAGGCCACCTCTTCGTGGCGGCCGTGCCCTTCGATGTCGATACCGATCGGCGCGGCCTCACCCAGGAATTCGGTGAACGCCAAGCCGAACGCGATCAACAGAATGTCTTGCACTCCAGCGTGAAATGCCGCGGGCACCTCTCCCAACAGCAGCCGGGTCGTGTCGACATCCAACGATGCCGACAACTGACCGGCCGTCGCGTAGGTGTCCCCGGGTCCGGCCGCAGGCAATGCCGCCGGCGTGGCTGCCACCTGCCGCCACGCGTCGGCCTGCGCGGCCACCGCCGGCGTCTGCGCGTAGTCGGCCAGCAGCGAAGACCAACGGGCGAAAGACGTTCCTGGCACCGGCAGTTCCACCGGTTGGCCGTTGTGATGCTGGGCCCAGGCGATGTTGAGGTCTTCGATCAGGGTCCGCCACGACACGCCGTCGACGGCAAGGTGGTGAATGACCAACGCCAATTGGTTTGTCGCGCTTGCCCATACCGCGCTCACCAGTATCCCGTCGGCGATGTTGAGCCGGCCGCGAGCCTCGACCAAGGCCGCGTCGGACAGCGCGTCGACCGCACGCACGCAGTCGCCGGCCTGCACCGACCCCGCCTCGGGCGCCTCGAGGGACCAGCCGCCGGCGCCGTCGTCCTGCACGCGTAGCCGCAACATGGGGTGGCGGTCGAGCAGCGCCTGCAGCACCGCCGTCACCTCGGCTTCGGTCACGCCGGCCGGTGCCGACAGCACCATGGTCTGGTTGAACTCGTCGATCGGGCCGTCGATGGTCTGCAGCCAGCGCATGATCGGGGTGGCCACCACGTGCCCGATCCCCTCGTCGACCGCGCCGAGCTCGCCGTCGGCGGCGACCTCGGACACCCGCGCCAGGCGGGCGACCGTCTGCTCCACGAAAATGTCGCGCGGGCGGCAGATCACGCCGGCCGCGCGGGCCCGCGACACCACCTGCATCGACAGGATGCTGTCGCCGCCGAGGTCGAAGAAGGAGTCGTCGACGCCGACGCGTTCCACGCCCAGCACCTGGGCGTAGATGTCGGCCAGGATCTCCTCGATGGCGTCGGCCGGGGCGCGATATTCACTCGCGGCGTACTCGGGCGAGGGCAGGGCGCGTTTGTCGAGCTTGCCGTTGCCGGTCAGCGGCAGGGTGTCCAACACCATCACCGCGGTCGGGACCATGTAGGGCGGAAGCTTGTCGGCCAACTGGGCGCGCAGCGCGGCCGGGTCGGCGGTGCCGGTGATGTAGCCGACCAGCCGCTTGTCGCCGGGGCGGTCCTCGCGGGCGATCACCGCGGCCTGGTCCACTCCGTCGAGGCCAGCCAACACGGCCTGGATCTCGCCGAGTTCGATGCGGTAGCCGCGGATCTTGACCTGCTCGTCGGCGCGGCCCAGGTACTGCAGCTGCCCGTCCGGACCCCAGCACACCAGGTCGCCGGTGCGGTACATCCGCGCGCCGGGACCGCCAAAGGGGTTGGCCACGAACCGCGTTGAGGTCAGCCCGGCCCGGCGTACATAGCCGTGTCCGACGCCGCGGCCCGCCAGGTACAGCTCGCCGACCACGCCGGCGGGCACCGGCTGCAGCCATTTGTCGAGCACGAACATCGCCGCGCCGGCTATCGGGGAGCCGATCGGCACCACCGAGGACCCGGCCGTCAACGGCTTGCTGATCGACGCGCACACCGTGGTCTCCGTCGGGCCGTACGCATCGAGCATCACGCGTCCGGGCGCCGCCCACCGATCGACCACGTCGGTCGGGCAGGCCTCACCGGCCACCACCAACGCGGTGGACTCCAGGTCGTCGGCCGGCAGCATCGCCACGGCCGACGGGGTCTGGGTCAGCACGCTGACTTTCTCCGCGACCAGCAGCGCGTGCAGATCCGCCGGGGAGGACGCCACCGATTCGGGCACGATCAGCAGCCGCCTGCCCCGCAGCAGCGCGCCGAAGATCTCCCAGACCGAGAAGTCGAAGGCCGCCGAGTGGCATTGGGTCCATACGTTGCCCTTGGGCAACCCGGCGTCGAGCGACTCGATCAGCCAGGTGACGTTGAGATGAGGAATCGCAACGCCTTTGGGGGTTCCGGTGGTTCCGGAGGTGTAAATGATGTACGCGGTGTTCTCCGGCGCCGGCAGCGGCAGCGCGGTGCCGGGCTGGCTGTCGACGACCGGGTCGTGGACGTCGACGACTAGGACGGCGTGGTCGTCGAGCCGCGAGCGCAGGTCCGCGGTGGTGATCACCGCGCTGGGCCCCGCGTCGGCGAGCACGAAATCCATCCGGGATGACGCGTGTGCCGGGTCGATCGGCACGTAGGCCGCGCCGGTCTTGAGCACCGCCAGCATCGAGACGATGGCGTCGGCGCAGCGGGGAAACATGACCGCGACGCAGTCCCCCGGCCCGATGCCATGACCGGCGAGCAGATGGCCCAACCGGTTGGAGGCTTCGTCGAGTTCGGCGAAGGTCAGGGCGCGGTCACCGAAGGTGACCGCAACCGCGTCGGGCGTGTTCTGCACGTGCTCGGCGAACGCCTGGGGGATCGATACGGGGTCGGGCACCGGCTCGTGCAGCGCCGGCCGGTTGCTCCACCCGTCGATGCGGGCGGGCTCGTCGGGGGTTAGCAGGTCGATCGACGACAGCGGCCGGTCCGGGTCGGCGGTCATCTCCTCGAGGATCTGCTGCAGCCGGCCGGCCAGGTCGGCGACGCCAAAGCTCGCGAACGGCTGGCCGGGGCCCGCCGTGCTGAGGAACAACTGGTCGCCGGCGCCGAGGAAGAAGAGGCCGAAGTGCCCGACCGGGCCGTGGTTGGTGTACGACGCGGTCGCCGGGGAGCCGGCGAGGTCCAGCGTCAGGCGGGACGGGATGAAGTTGATGCCGACCCGATTCGGGGCTTGCCGCAGCCCGTCACCCTCCAGGGTGTGCACCGGGAAACGCTGGTGCTGCAAAAGCTCGCGGATCCGCTTGTCGACGTGCTTGCAGAAGTCGGCGACGCTCGACTGGGGCTCGGTCGTCAGGACCAGCGGCACCACGCCGGCGAGCATCGCGGGAAGCGTCTTCGATTCGGGACGCACCCGCCGGCTGACCGGAAAGTCGAGCGCCACCTCCGAACCGCTGCCGGACCACCCGCGCACCAGCAGGGCGCATGCGGCGGTGGTCACCGAGAACCGGCGGATGGCCAGCTTCTTCGACAGCTCCTTGATCCGGTTGGCAACCGAGGGGTCCAGCTGCACCGAGGCCGACGGCGAGTAGTGGTCTTGCTCCCCGGTGGCGGTGGGCAGCCGGTCGACGGGCCCGCTCTCCGGCGGCAGGTGCTCGCTCCAGTAGGCCTTGTCTTCGGCGTAGTCGTCGGAGGCTTCGTAGCTCGACTCGAGGTCCACCAAATCCTGCGCCGACCCGAAGTAGGCGTCGGGGATCGGCTTGCCGGCCACCATCGCCGAATAGATGGTTGCCACGCGGCGGCAGACCAGGGCCATGCCCAGACCGTCGATGGCGATGTGGTGGCAGCAACCAAACAAATAGAATTCCTCGTGCCCTGTTTGAAAGAGCACGAACTTGAACAGCTGGCCGTTCAGCGCCATCGGTGTGCGCTGGATGGCGGAAGCCCTCTCGCGGGCTTCCTGTACCGGGTCGGACGCGTCCCTCAGGTCGTCGAGCGTCAGCTCGACATGCGGGTAGTCGACCGGTTTCTGCACCACCTGGCCGTCGACCTCGAAGAACGAGACCCTGCCCGGCTCGGCCTCGGCGACCGCCTGGGTGATTGCGCGTTCGAGGGCGTCGTGGTCGACGGTGCCGTCGATTTTGACCAGGAGACCGAGCTGCCATTGGGTGCCGGCGAACCCGGCTTCTTGGGACAACCAGATGTCAAGCTGACCGCGCGTTAGCGGAAGTGCCCGATCTTCCTCCATCGACTCCCCCAAGTCTCCGCCGCCCGCCCCATACCCCTGCTGCTTACTGCTCAAAACCCCGACCCGTTGCGAGCTTGTCGCGCAGGCTCTTCGGCCGAATGTCAGGCCAGTGCTGCTCGATGTACTCCAAACACGCAGCTCGGTCGGCTTCCCCGTGTACCACTCGCCAGCCAGCTGGAACATCGGCGAAGGCCGGCCACAAGCTGTGTTGCTCCTCGTCGTTCACCAAGACGAAAAAGCTGCCGTTGTCGTCGTCGAAGGGATTGATGCTCACAATTCTCCAGGATGCATAAGTGGACATGAGTGGAACAGGTCCAAACCATAGTTGAGCCCCAAAGTGCTCGTCCGTGGTTTGGACAAAGTTCCCGGTGTGGCCTAGCAGGCTGTTGACGCCGTCGAGTGCGTGGCGTGCGGTGGGGCCCCGATGCCCCTAAAAGCGTTGCAATGACCTGCTTCAATGGCGTGGACTGCGCGATATCGCTATTGGGGCAGGCACCTTCTTCAGGCCGATGAAGTTTTTGTGCTTAGCGCCACATAGCTTAGCCGAACCTGTGGGGCGCCGGAAAATCACCACGAGGCGAACGGCCCGGCTCCGCGTGGATCCTTGAACCATCTGTGCCAGTGACACGTACGGTGTGTTGTGCTTAGGTGGCGGTGCGACGGGCGGGAGTCCTCGGGCGGATTCGTGATCAGGGAGATGTCGTGCATACCCGATAGGCATTACGATCCCGCATCGCGTTGACAAAGCACTGATACGGAAGCGACTGCCGTGGTTTACTCATCAAGACCTGGTCGCGCTCCCCGAGGGCGGGACCCGCAAGAGGTGAAAGAAAAACGGCTGGTCGGCGGCGGGCCTGGCATTCGGAGCGCCGTCACCTGGGGCGATCGCGGCCGATGTGTAGTTGCATGGCCGGGGGCGAACACCGCGCGGGCGCGACGGTGCGGCTGAAGGGGGTGCAGTGGTCGAATCGGAGGTACGGGCCCGGCCCGACAACACCATCGCGGAAGGACGAGACATTAGCCAACGCGGTTTCCTGGGCTTTGGTCGTCGATCGTCAAAAGAACCCGAGCAGCAACGCGGCCCTGCCAAGGCTCGGCCGAGAACTAAAAGGGGACCCGGGCTTTTCGGTTTCCTGGGCCGGCTGTGGATCCCGCTGGTCATCGTGGCCGTCGTCATCGCCGGAGGCATGACCGTCTCGCGGCTGCATGGTGTCTTCGGCTCCGAGAAGCGCCCGACGTACGCCGAGTCCCGGCAGCAAGACACCAAGCCGTTCAATCCCAAGCACGTGAAGTACGAGGTTTTCGGACCCGCCGGCTCGATGGCCGACATCAGCTACTTCGACGCCAATGGCGAACCGAACCACATCAATGGCATCCCGCTGCCGTGGACTTTCGACATCTCGACGACGTTGCCGTCGATCGTGGGAAATGTGGTCGCGCAGGGCAATAGCGATAGTCTCGGCTGCCGCATCGTGGTCGACGGTGTCGTCAAAGCCGAGAGGATCTCGCACGAATTGAATGCCTTCACCTACTGCGTGTTGACGGCAACATGAGCGCGCCCCCATTGGAGACCCAGCCGGCCGCGCGACCACGGATCGCGCGGCTCATCCATCGTTTGTCGGTTCCCATCATCTTGGGCTGGCTGGCGGTCGCCGTCCTCATCAGCATCGGCGTTCCGTCGCTGGAGCAGGTCGAGGCGGAGAATGCGGTGTCGCTGAGCCCGTTGGGCGCGCCGTCGTTCAAGGCCATGGAACGCCTTGGCCAGGACTTCAAGGAAAGCAACTCCGGCGCCCTGGCGATGATCCTGCTGGAGGGCCAGCAGCAACTTGGCGACGACGCGCACAGGTATTACGACCGCCTGGTCAATCTGTTAGAAAACGATCACGCGCATGTGCAGCACGTCCAGAACTTCTGGGGCGACCCGCTGACCCGGGGCGCCGCGCAAAGCCAGGACGGCAAGGCCGCTTACGTCCAGGTGAACCTGAACGGTAACCAGGGTGCCGCCGCGGGTGACGAGTCCGTGGCCGCGATCCGGAAGATCGTGCAGGACGCTTCGCCACCACCTGGTCTGAAGGTCTATGTCACGGGCCCCGCGCCCATCGTCGCGGACATGAACATCGCGGGTCAAAAGACCGTCATGCTGGTGACGCTGGCCAGCCTTGCGGTGATCTTCTTGACCTTGTTGCTCGTCTATCGGTCGATCGTCACGGTCATTCTGCTGTTGTTGATCGTCGGCCTGGAACTGCAGATCGCGCGCGGGATGGTCGCGCTACTCGGTCATCTCGGGGTGGTCGGCCTCACCACGTTCGCCGTGAACCTGCTGGTAGCCGCCGTCATCGCGACGGGTACGGACTACGGCATCTTCTTCGTCGGTCGATATCAGGAGGCACGGCAGGCCGGTGAAACTCGCGAAGAGGCCTTCTATACGACGTTCAGCAGCGTCGCCAAGGTGGTGTTGGCCTCCGGCTTGACCATCGCCGGCGCGGTGCTCTGCCTCAGCTTCACCCGGCTGCCCTATTTCCAGCCGCTGGGCATTCCCTGTGCCGTCGGTATCTCGATCGCGGTCCTGGTCGCGATCACGCTGGGGCCGGCCCTCATCGCCGCCGGGGCGCGGTTCGGCCTGTTCGAGCCGCGGCGGGCGCTGTCGACCCGCAGATGGCGACGGATCGGCACGGCGATCGTCCGGTGGCCCGCGCCCATCCTCATCGCGTCCTTGGCCGTCGCGCTGATCGGGCTGTTGGCCCTGCCGAATTACCGACCCAGCTATGACGACCAGAAATTCATTCCGGCCAGCATCCCCGCCAACGTCGGGTACGCGGCCGCGGCCCGCCACTTCCCCGGTCAGCGCATGTCGATGCCCGAGATTCTGTTGATCGAGACCGATCACGATCTGCGCAATCCGACGGACATGCTGGTGATCAACAAGCTCGCCAAGGGCGTTCTGGCGGTTCCAGGAATTGCGACCGTTCAGACGGTAACCCGCCCCGAGGGAGTTCCGCTGCAGCACACCACGATTCCGTGGATCATCAGCATGGGCCAGGCGAGCCAGATGCAGAACATGGCCTTCCAAAAAGACCGCATGGACGACATGCTCACCCAGGCCAACGAGCTGGGGAAGATGATCGGCATCATGCAGCACATGCTGGACCTGATGAAAGAGCTCGTCGCCACGACGCACCACATGGTCAAGACGACGCACGAAATGCAGGACATCACATCGGATCTGCGGGATCGAGTGTCGGACTTCGAGGACTTCTGGCGCCCGATCCGCAGCTACTTCTACTGGGAAAAGCACTGCTACGACATCCCGATCTGCTTCTCGCTGCGATCCATTTTCGACGCGATCGACGGTGTTGACGAGATCAGCGACAAGCTGGGCGACCTGGTGAAGAACCTGGATCAGCTGGACGCGATCCTGCCGGAGCTAGTCATGCAGATTCCGCCGATGATCGAAACCATGTCAAGTATGCGCAACATGATGCTGACCATGCACAGCACCATGTCCGGCGTCATGGGCCAAATGGATTCCAGCTCAAAGGATCCCAGCGTCATGGGGCAGGCGTTTGACGCCTCCCGAAACGACGATTCCTTCTACCTGCCGCCCGGCATCATCAACGGCTCCGACTCCTTCAAGCGGGTCGAGAAGGTGTTCATGTCGCCGGACGGCAGGGACGTCCGCCTGCTCATCTCGCAGCGGGGTGACCCGGCGACCCCGGAGGGCCTCTCGCGGGTCGAACAGATCAAGACGGCGGCCGAGGAATCGCTCAAGGGCACTCCCCTGGAAAATGCCAAGATTTACCTGACCGGTACCGCGGCAATCACCAAAGATCTGGTGGACGGTTCCAAATTCGACCTGTTGATCGCCGGCGTAAGCGCGCTCTGCCTCATCTTCATCATCATGCTGATCATGACGCGAAGCTTTATCGCCGCCATGGTCATCGTCGGCACGGTGCTCCTCTCGCTCGGCGCGTCCTTCGGGCTGTCGGTGCTGGTATGGCAGTACTTGCTGCACATGCAGCTGCACTGGACCGTGCTTTCCACCTCCGTGATCGTGCTGTTGGCGGTGGGTTCCGACTACAACTTGCTATTGGTCTCCCGCATGAAGGAGGAACTAGGTGCCGGGATCCACACCGGCATCATCCGCGCGATGGGCGGTACCGGAAAGGTCGTGACGAACGCCGGCCTGGTGTTCGCGTTCACGATGGGATCGATGGTGGTCAGCGATCTACGCAGCATCGGGCAGACGGGTACGACGATCGGGCTGGGCTTGCTGTTCGACACGCTGATCGTGCGGGCGTTCATGACGCCTTCCGTCGCCGCCTTGCTGGGACGTTGGTTCTGGTGGCCACAGCTGGTGCGCCCCCGCCCGGCCAGCACGATGCTGCGGCACACCGGCCCGCGTCCGTTGGTGCGTTCACTGCTCCTGAAGCAGCCGCAATAGGTGGCGGCTTCCACTTCAGGATGGGAACAGCAACCGTGGGGAACACTGTGACACAGGGCAATAGCGTCGTCAGCCTGTCGAGGGCACTATGACCACGCACCCACCCCGGCCTTCGCGCTTCGCGCGGTCCATCCGCCACCTTGCGGTGTTCATCATCATCGGGTGGGTGGCGCTGACCCTGCTGGTGACGTTCGGGGTGCCGCGGCTCGAGATTGTGGGCCAACAGCATTCGGTTCCGCTCGCCCCCCAGGACGCGCCGGCGGTGCAGGCCATGCAGCGCATGGGCAAGGATTTCAAAGAGTCCGACTCGGACAGCTTCGCGATGCTGGTCCTGGAAGGGCAACAGCCGCTTGACGACCAGGCACACGCCTACTACGACAAGCTGGTCGGTGAATTAAAAAGCGACACAAAGCATATCGAGCATGTGCAGGACCTCTGGGGCGATCGCCTCACCGCGGCAGGCGCCCAGAGCCCGGACGGCAAAGCCGTCTATGTGCAGCTGAACCTGGCGGGCAACCAGGGCACCACCCTGGGCCAGGAATCCGTGGCGGCGGTCCGCGATGCCATCGCGCGCACGCCACCGCCTCCCGGGGTGAAGGCTTACGTCACCGGTCCCTCGGCGCTGTTCTCCGATATGCAGCTCGCCGGTGACCGATCGATTCTGAAGATGACCATGATCGGCGCCTTGATCATCTTTGTCGTGCTGCTCATGGTGTACCGCTCGATCACGACCGTCATTCTGCTGTTGGTCACCGTCGGGATCGAGGTCTTCGCCGCCCGGGGTGTCATCGCCTTCATCGCCAATAACAATTGGATGGCGCTCTCGACGTTCGCCGTCAACCTCCTGGTGGCACTGGCCATGGCCGCCGGCACGGACTACGCGATCTTCTTCTTCGGCCGCTATCAAGAGGCGCGCCAGGCGGGTGAAGATCGGCAGACCGCGTATTTCACCACCTATCGCAGCGTCGCACCCGTCGTGTTGGGTTCCGGTTTGACCATCGCCGGAGCCATGCTGTGCCTCAGCTTCACCCGCATGCCCATCTTCCAGACCATGGGCCTGCCCTGCTCGGTGGGCATGCTCATTTCGGTGTTGATCGCCCTGACACTGGTGCCGGCGGTTCTGACCGTCGGAAGCGGCTTCGGCTTGTTCGATCCGACCCGGACGATCGGGTTCGGCCGGTGGCGGCGGATCGGCACGGCGATCGTGCGCTGGCCTGCCCCCATTCTGTGCGCGACCATTGCGGTCGCCCTGGTCGGCCTGGTGACGCTACCCGGCTACCAGACGAGCTACAACAACCGGCTCTACATGCCGGACAACGTTCCCGCCAACGTGGGATACGCCGCCGCAGACCGCCATTTCAACCAATCACGCATGATGCCCGAGATCCTGATGATCGAATCCGATCACGACATGCGGAACTCGGCGGATTTCTTGATACTGCACCGACTTGCCAAGGCAGTCTTCGGGGTTCACGGCATCTCCCGTGTCCAGGGCATCACCCGCCCCGAGGGGACGCCGATCCAGCACACCTCGATCCCGTTCCTGCTCAGCATGCAACAAGCGACCATGAGTCAAGACATCAAGTACATGCAGGCGCGCATGGACGACATGCTCGTTCAGGCCGACATGATGGCCAAGCAGATCGAGATCATGAAGCGCATTTATTCGCTCCAGAAACGCATGACCGACATCACCCACGACTCGATCGTGAAGACCAAAGAAATGGCCGTCGTCCTTTGGGAACTCCGCGACAAAATGTCGGATTTCGAGGACTTCTTCCGGCCGCTACGCAGCTATTTCTACTGGGAAAAGCACTGCTACGACATCCCGATATGTTGGTCGTTGCGGCAGATCTTCGAGATTCTCGACGGTGTCGACACGCTCAGCGACAAGATGGTGGGTCTGCTCCAAGATCTCGATCACATGGACCGGCTGATGCCGCAGCTGCTCGAGCAGTATCCGCCGATGATCGCGATGTCCGAGGACATGCGGAACATGATGTTGACCAATCACAGCACCATGTCCGGAATCATCGGCCAGATGGATAGCAACGATAAGGACGCCACCGCCATGGGCCAGGCGTTCGACGATTCCAAAAATGACGACTCGTTCTATCTGCCCCCCGAGATCTTCGAGAATGCGGATTTCAAGCGCGCGATGGCGCAGTTCTTGTCGCCGGACGGAAAGGCCGCTCGCTTCATCATTTCGCACCGTGGCGACCCGGCAACGTCGGAAAGCGTGAACCGCATCGACAAGATCCGGCTGGCGGCCGAGGAGGCGCTCAAGAACACGCCGCTGGAAAACTCCAAGATCTACATCGCGGGCACGGCGTCGACATTCAAGGACTTCCGCGACGGCTCCACGTACGACCTGTTTATCGCAGGCATTGGTGCGCTGTGCCTGATCTTCATCATCATGCTGATTCTTACCCGAAGTTTCATTGCTGCCCTGGTCATCGTGGGCACCGTGACGCTGTCGTTGGGCGCATCATTCGGATTGTCCGTGCTGATTTGGCAGTACATCTTTGGCATCAAGTTGTACTGGATGGTGCTGCCGATGTCGGTCATTGTTTTGCTGGCGGTCGGATCGGACTACAACTTGCTGCTGGTGTCCCGTATGAAAGAGGAATTAGCCGGCGGCATTAACACGGGCATCATTCGTGCGATGGGCGGTACCGGTAAGGTCGTGACGAATGCCGGTCTGGTGTTCGCCTTCACCATGGCCTCGATGGTGGTCAGCGATTTGCGCATCATCGGTCAGGTCGGAACCACAATCGGCCTGGGTCTGATGTTCGACACCTTGATCGTGCGCTCGTTCATGACGCCTACCATCGCGGCGCTGCTCGGACGCTGGTTCTGGTGGCCGCAATTGGTTCGGCCCCGGCCGGCCAGCCTGCTGCTGCGCTCCGTGGGCACACGTCCGGCGGTGCGCACCCTGCTTCACCACGATGACGATATGGACGCTCCCACGGCGGAGATCCCGATCGCCCGGCCTACCGTCTAGGTGCTTTTCGTCGTTTCATTGCCCGGATAGCGGGGCGGTCGACGCCATCCGCGAAAGCGCGGCGAGAAAGATTGGAGGCCACTGATTTTGCTTGGAGCGCTCGGAGCTCCCCCGCTGCAAAACAATCGATACCGTCGGCATGCCGTTAAGCACCGTGAAATACTCGTACGGTGAGTCCACTAGCGATTGAGGTTGTAGGCCTCACAAAGACATTCGGGCGAAACACGCTCGCGCTCAACGGCGTGGACTTTTCCGTTCCGGCCGGGACGGTGTGCGGGGTGCTCGGCCATAACGGCGCCGGCAAGACCACCACGATCAACATCCTTTCCACGCTGATCCGCCCGAGCTCCGGCCGGGCCAGCGTCGCCGGGTATGACATCATCCGCCAGCCGTCCGAGGTGCGTGCCAGCATCGGGATGGCCGGGCAGTTCACCGGGATGGACCCCATGCTGACGGGCCGGGAGAACCTGGTGCTGTTCGGCCGGCTGCGCGGGCTGAACCGCAAGCGGGCGAAGGCTCGTGCCGATGAGCTGCTCGAGCAGTTTGATCTCGTCGCCGCCGCGGACCGGCGGCTGTCGACCTACTCCGGGGGCATGTTCCGGCGCGTCGACCTGGCCAGCGCCCTGGTGGTGCCGCCGCAGGTGCTCTTCCTCGACGAGCCGACGACCGGCCTGGACCCGCGCAGTCGTCGCGACGTGTGGGCCCTGGTGAGTTCGCTGACGGTGCAGGGCATCACCGTACTGCTGACGACGCAGTACCTGGAAGAGGCCGATGTGCTGAGCGACTCGATCGTCGTCATCGATCACGGACAGGTGATCGCCAGCGGCACCGCCGAGGAGCTCAAGCGGGCGGTCGGGACCAGCTACTGCCAGGTGACGCCGGCCAACCCCGCCGACCTGCCTCAGGTCGCGGCGGCGCTGAACGGACTCGAGGGCGTCGACATCGACAACGACACCAATTCGGTGTCGGTGTTCGCGCCGGATGGGGTGGCCACCCTGGTCGAGGTGTTCCGCCGAGTCGACGCGCTCGGCCTCGAACTCACCGACATCTCGCTACGCAAGCCCTCCCTCGACGAGGCATTCCTGCACCTGACCGAGCGGACCGCCTCCCGGTCATGAGCGCCCTGTCCGCCCTCACCGAGCGTTCACTGATGTCGGCGGCTCGCGACGGCGAGATGATCTTCGAGATCGTCTCGCCGGCAGCGTATTTGGCAGGATTCAGCGTGGCGCTGCATGGCCTAATCGATACCGGCCGCGTCAGCTACACCCAGTATTTTTTGCCCGCGGTGGTCGCCCAATCGATGATCTTCGTCGGCCTGCTCACCGCGGACCGCGCGGCTCGCGACCACTTGACGGGGTTCGGTGAACGAATGCGGACGTTGCCGGTCGCCGCGGTGGCCACTGTCACTGCCCGCACGGCGGCCACCCTGATGCGAGGAGTGCTCTCCTTGGTAGTGGCCCTGATTACGGGCTACGCCTTTGGTTTCCGGATCACGGGCGGACTCGGCTACGCGGCGGCTTTCCTGCTTATTTCGTTGCTGCTGTGCCTGGCGGTGACACTGGGCGCCGACGCTCTGGGATCGAGCGCAAAGACTGTTCAGGGGGCCAGCCATCTCTTGTTCGTCCCCCAACTGCTGCTGTTCATGCTGTCCACCGGAATCGCGCCCGAGAAAACTTTCCCAGAATGGTTGCGTCCGTACGTGCGCAATCAGCCGATATCGCAGTTCGCCGAGACCCTGCGTGGCCTGGCCACTGGCCACGTGATCCTCAGCAATATAGCGGCGACCCTGGCCTGGTGCGCGGGCATGGTTCTGGTGTTCGGCGCAATCACGCTGCGCATGCAGAGGCGCGGCTAGTGACGCATCGCCTCGAGGCACAGGGATCTCTGTTGACCCAAAGTTGGGTGCAAGCCGGCCGACTCCTGTTGCGATGGCGGCGCGACCAAGCGGTGCTGATGGGGTCGCTGCTGCTACCCGTATGCCTGCTATTGATCTACAAACTCGTGCTGGGCGAGCAAGTGCAGAAGGTCACCGGTGTCGACAGCATCTACGGCATCGTTCCCATGTGCGCGGTGATCTCGGGGCTCTTCGGGTCTCTGGGCAACTCCGTCGGGATCACCATGGACCGCGAATCGCGCCTGCTCAGCCGGATGTGGGTGCTGCCGATTCACCGAGCCAGCGCGATCACCGGCTGGATCATTGCCGAGGTAGTGCGCGCTTTCATCGGCACAGTCCTGATCACAGGCCTTGGGCTGGCATTGGGGCTACGGTTCCACCAGGGTTGGCCTGCGGCACTGCTTTTCCTGCTGATCCCGTCGATAGCGGTGACCGGTTTTACAGCTCTGGTGATGGCCATGGCCATCCGCAACAATGGCCGCACCGCGATGACTTGGGTGCTCGGCGTCACGTTTGCGCTGGCTTTCGTCAATCCTGGCGCCACTCCGATCAAACTGTTTCCGGATTGGGCTCAGCCATTGATCCGTTTTCAACCGATCTCGCCGCCGATCGAGACGATGCGGTCCTTGGCCCACGGCGGCCCGGTCACGGGGCCTCTTGCGACAACGTTGATTTGGGCGGTGGTGCTGCTTGCGTTGTTCTTACCAATCGCCGTGCGCGGCTATCGCCTGGCGGCCGAAGCCAGCGCTTAACTGCTCGGGCGTCGCGGTTCCTAAGGGCCACCGAATGCCACGAAGCGGTTCTAGAACGATCCGGCTTCGGATCGCGTGCTGCCGCAACATTTATGGCAATTGCCTCTGTCCCGGGCCGGACCTTTGCGGCGCTAGCCTTGCGCCCGAGCCTTTGACGCGGCTCTAGACCGGCTTATCAACGCGCGCAAGGCGAGTCGACGGTTCTCGCGCTGCCTGAAGAAGCGCAGCATTCGGCCGATAGTCTCCAACCCGGCCACCCAGAAATACATTGGCAGCCGCTTTCGGAACTCCTTATCGGTGCTCTGTCTCATACTCAGCCCGGTCATGTCGTTGTATCGCGCGATGACGATGTCCATGTACCTGGTGATTAGCGCCGGGTTGGAAAAGCAACGGATGTTGAAATCCCAGTCGGCCCAAACCGGATAGCGCAAGTTGTAGGGACCGATGCCCTCAAACAGCTTGCGGCGGTAGAAGATCGATTGATGGCATAAATTCGTCTCAAATAGCAATCGGTCCAGGTCGAAGACGCCTGCGTGGCGGGTTCCGGTTGAACGCATGACTACATCGCCATAGACCAGATCGCTGGGGTCATGGTCGCGTATGAAAGTGGCGACGCGGGCCAGAGTGTCTGACTCATAGAGGGTGTCGTCGGAGCCCAAGAAGATTAGCCATGCCCCGTTCGCCATGCCGACGCCGCGGTTCATGGCATCGTAGGGACCTTGGTCGGGCCCGCTGTACATGATGAAGCGCTCACCGAGGACGGTGCCGAAACCCTCAGCAATTTCCAGCGTTCCGTCCGTCGAGCCACCATCAACGAGGACGAGTTCGTAGTCGTTGCAGGTCTGGCAGACAATGCTGTCAATGCAAGCCTGAAGCGTCGCAGCTGAGTTGAATGTGGGGACGATGAGGGAAAACATCGGGGCGGCCATGAGCTACCTCACGAATTTCAAGTTGTATGTCGGCCCCCATGCTAAGCAGCTGATCTGATTTTGCCACCGCGAAAAAAGAAGTAGCATCGTAAAGTCAAATCTTTTCACGGAAAAAAACGCCGTCAGCCTGTAACATTTTGCCGTCACGCGGGTCGACAAAACATGGGACCAATCCGGTTAACGTGAACCCTAAAGAATACGCCCAGTCGAGTGCTTCCGGGATAAGCATGCTCCCCTCGTAAAGGGCTAGAAACGATAGTTCAAGTTGCAAACCAATACAACTGTCGGCAAGGGTCGATTTACTGCCGGCGAGCACCTGCTTCTCAAATCCTTGGACATCAATCTTCAGAAACGATATATCGCCCGGCCGCAAAAGTTCCGGTGCTACGGAGTCGAGCTGACGCACTTCGCTGTTTTCGACTCCAACGTAATTCGCTGGCGGATAGGCATCTTGGTGGCTTTTCAGCATCGGCAACACGGAACTGCTTTGAGCTGCATTGCCGGCAACATTTATTGTTACAGTCCCATCCGTGTCGCCCAGAGCGTACTTATAGCATTCCCAAAGGGAATCTTTTGAGGCCCTTCTTTCAAGGGCCGTAAATGGCTCTGAGAGAGGCTCGAATGAGATCATTCGCCCCTTGTATCCGGCCTTGCGAAGACCAAAGGCATATTGTCCGGTATTCGATCCTATATCGAACACTACGCCCACGTTATACGCTTTTAGCTGATTTACAAAATTGCGTTTCCAATTTCGCTCGGTGAAATAGCGTAACACCTCCGATGGGGCGGCCTGTCCGATCATTCGAGCCTGATCTAACAATTGCATTGCATAACACTAACATGCGAATGCTTGATCAGAATGCGTTTCCGCGAGACTGCTATCCGAAATTGATCTTTGTGCACGGTGGTGCGTTCGTCGGGCGGCTCTCACGCGGAGCTCAAAGCAGCTGAAGGTGTGACTCACGTGCCAACGGCCGGCTGAGCAGCACCGATGTCGTCGTCCCCCATCGTCTGTCTCGTAACGATCTTCTATTGCCTTAAAGCGGCGGCGTTCGCGCGATACCACCCTACGGTCGCATCGATACCATCGCGCAGCGAGATTCGCGGTTGCCATCCCGCACCTCTTAGAGTTGAGACGTCCAGCAGCTTGCGGGGCGTTCCATCCGGTTTTGTTGAATCCCAATTCGTTTCGCCGGGATAGCCCACGGCGGCGGCAACCATCTCCGCGATCTCACTGATTGTGTGGTCGACACCAGTGCCGACGTTCACGTGAGTCGGACCGTCGAAGTGTTCCAGGAGGTAAAGGCATGCGCTAGCTAAGTCGTCGACATGCAACAGTTCTCGCCGCGGAGTCCCAGTACCCCAATTCGTCACATGTGGGACCCTGTTCACCTTCGCTTCCTCATATCTCCGGATCAGGGCCGGCAACAGATGCGAGCTTGAAGGGGAGAAATTGTCGCCCGGCCCGTACAGGTTGGTTGGCATCGCCGAAATCCATGCCAAGCCGTATTGACGTCGGACTGCTTGCACTTGCAGGATTCCGGCGATTTTGGCGATTGCGTAGGCATCATTTGTCGGCTCCAGCGACCCGGTGAGCAGTGCACCTTCCTTGATGGGCTGGGGTGCGAATTTCGGGTAGATACACGAGGAACCGAGAAACAGCAACCTGGGGACCCTCGCCGCCACCGCAGCATCTAGCAGGTTGACTTGGATCCGAAGGTTCTCGGACAAGAAGTCGGCCGGATAGGTGTCATTCGCTAGGATGCCGCCAACCCTGGCCGCAGCATCGATGACCACTTGCGGTCTTGATTCGAGGATGAAGTCGAACGCTGCGTTCCGGTCCATCAAGTCGAGTTCGCTGTGCGACCGTACAAGAAGATTTGTGAAACCTTCAACCTGAAACCGGCGCACCAGGGCGGATCCGACCAGCCCGCGGTGTCCCGCGATGTATACAGGTGTCGTGCGGTCGAGGGCGCCGACTGTGAAATTCATAAGTCGGTCATCCCCAGCCCGCGAGGACCGGCTTGTCGATCCACGGCTTCCCGTCGCATTCCAAAGCGGCGATGTCGGCATCCACCATGATCTGGGCCAATTCGGCGCCGTGCACAGCAGCTTTCCACCCCAGGCTGTGAGCGGCTTTGCTGGCGTCGCCGATCAGTGAATCCACTTCGGTGGGCCGCAGATAACGGTCATCAAACTTCACGTATTTCTGCCAGTCGAGCCCAGCACGGTCGAACGCGGTCTGCGCGAACTCCCGCACGGTGTAACCACGACCCGTCGCGAGAACGAAGTCTTCGGGCTCGGGGACCTGGAGCATCCGCCACATGCCCTCGACATATTCGGGTGCATAGCCCCAGTCTCGAACTGCATCCAGGTTGCCCAAATAGATATCGGACTGGACGCCAGCCTTGATTCGTGCCACGGCTCGCGAGATCTTGCGGGTCACAAAAGTCTCACCGCGCCTTGGCGATTCGTGGTTGAACAAGATGCCGTTCACCGCGAACAAGCCATAGGCTTCTCGATAGTTGCGAGTTGCCCAGTATGAGTAGACCTTTGCCGCGCCATAAGGCGAACGGGGGTAAAACGGCGTCAGCTCATTCTGCGGTGGTGGCGATGCGCCGAACATTTCTGACGAGGATGCTTGGTAGAAGCGACATTCCACTCTCGAGAGGCGAACCGCTTCGAGCAGGCGGATCGACCCCATACCCGTGGTATCGCCAGTGTGCACCGGCTCATCAAAGCTGACCCGAACATGCGACTGGGCCGCAAGGTTGTACACCTCGTCAGGATCGATGGTGCTGAGCAAGGTCACCAGTCGTGTGCCATCGGTGAGATCACCATAGTGGAGAATCAGCCGCGCCCCGGGCTGGTGCGGGTCGACGTACAAGTGGTCGATCCGTGCAGTGTTAAACGTCGAAGCTCGCCGTATGAGGCCATGGACCTCATATCCCTTGGATAACAGTAACTCTGCGAGATACGAACCGTCCTGTCCGGTAATTCCCGTGATGAGCGCTCGCTTCACTGCGCTACCGATTCTGCAACTGACCGCGTATCAGCGGAGGCGGGCAATACGATCATTGAGGCCGACTCACTCCTAGGTGCGTACTCGACAGGATGCTCACTGTCGGTCAATAGTAATTGCGCGCGTCGCTCATGCGGCCGAAATGATCACTTCACCGGTCGGATCGTCCCCGCTCTAGTTGATGAGGGCTGTGTTGCCTCTGACTCTTCCTGCTGTCGCCGAGAACTTGGCGCCGCAACTCGCTCCGGTTCCCCCACGACATCTGCAAAGCCGCGAAGACGTCAGCGGAGAGTATGCACCAGCATTAGCTCGATGCTGGCTACCCACCCGCAAACGAATGCTTGTGCGAGTTGCCTTGTGGAGCCGCCCATCTGATCAACAGCGGGACGCTCGAATGGACCCGCTGGTCGCGGCGGGGTGCTTGCCGCTGGTTAAGCCGTTGCTGCTCAGCCCCTCCGGTCGGCGGGTAAGTCCTTCCTGAATGAGGTCGTTGGGATCCAGAAGAATAGTCGCCGTTTGACCACTGCAGTGCGCGATCGAATGTATAGTCGCTCCTCGGCAACGCCATTGGTCACGCTCATCAGGGGAGGAAGTCTGTGACCTCTGTTCCGACCGTTTCGGTGATAACCATTTCGTTTAACGATTTCACCGGACTGAGGCGCACAGTGGAGAGTGTCCGAGCCCAGCGTTACGCGGGACGCATCGAGCACATTGTGATCGACGGCGGGTCGGGCGATGAAGTTGTGAAGTATTTGTCCAGCTGTAAGCCCGGTTTTGCGCATTGGCAGTCCGAACCGGACGGCGGGCGTTACGATGCCATGAACCAGGGCATTGCCCATGCGACAGGCGATCTCCTGTGGTTCATGAACTCTGGCGACCGATTCTCCGATCCAGATGCGATCGCCGAAGTTGTCGAAGCTATTTCAGGCCTTGGGCCGACGCGTGACATCTGGGGCTACGGTCTTGTTTATCTAGACAGTCTCGGGCGCCTCCAAGGACCGATGCCCTTCAGCCTGCGAAAGTTCCTCGCCGGCTTCTACACAGTCCCACATCAAGCGGCGTTCTTCGGGGCTTCGGTAGTGAACAAGTTGGGTGGGTACGACATCGATGTCGGGCTCCTTGCTGATCAGGAATTCATACTCCGCGCCGCATTGCTCCAAGAGCCAATCACGATCCGCCGCTTGGTCTGCAGCTTCGACACCAGCGGAGCCGGATCAGCATTGACCTCGCGCGAGGCTCTTGCCTACCTGCGACGCTTTTGGGAATTGCACAACCGTTATCCGTTTGGGCGGCGCACGTCAAGTGCATACTTGCGGTTCTGCGAACTCGCTATACCGCCAATGCAGGCCCTATTAGGGCAACTATTGAAACCGCCGTCAAGGCAAACTTTGAGCCCACGCGATCTCGTAGTCTACTCGCGAAGGACCCGCAATCCCGGTCCCCTGCTGTCGCGCGATGAGTGAAGTCAGCCAAGCCGCGGCGCGAATGACCAAACCCGCTGAAAGCATCGGAACCGCCGCAGACCTTCTGGAGAAATTTTCCGCCTGAGAAGCTCGCATGTTGCCACGCAGGGCGATCGATCGTGACAGCGCGTGACGGCGTGCGGCAACGGCACCTGAGAGCGGTGGCATTCGTTTGCTGTACGAGCACCACATTGTAAAAACTGTGCGTCATACCTGTTGCCTGGCAAGCGAATCACCCGTGCAACCTTTACTATTGACGCACGGGTCAGTACCGGTGCTGTTCTCGGCCCGGGGACTGTTAGGGTCGGCAACTAGCTATAGACATCTCCCTTCTCACGTCCCTGCTGGTCGGACTACGTACTTTCCGACGAGAGCGCAAACCAAGCAAACTGCGCAGAAGGGAGCTCGCATTGACCGCAAGGCCAACGGCGAATCCCCCTAAGGTCAGCGTGGTTTCGACCACCCACAATCAGCAGGCCTACGTCCGGCAGACGTTGGACAGCTTCCTCGCCCAGCAGACCGCATTTCCGCTGGAGATCATCGTTGCCGACGACGCCTCGACCGATGCGACACCGCGAATCATCCAGGACTATGCCGACCGCCATCCACACCTGTTCCGACCGATCCTGCGCTCCAAGAACATCGGCCTCAACGCGAACCTGACCGGCGCCCTGTCGGCCGCG
This sequence comes from Mycobacterium sp. 1245801.1, assembly GCF_001673055.1. Lineage (NCBI taxonomy): Bacteria > Bacillati > Actinomycetota > Actinomycetes > Mycobacteriales > Mycobacteriaceae > Mycobacterium > Mycobacterium sp. 1245801.1. The sequence continues at coordinate 5,050 of NZ_LZKY01000215.1, read as the reverse complement.
CGCGGTGAGTACATCGCGCTGTGCGAGGGTGACGACTACTGGGTCGACCCGCTGAAACTGAGCAAACAAGTCGCACTGCTCGACCAAAACCCGAACACCGCGGTGTGTTTTCACCCGGTGCAGGTCGTCTGGACCCACGACCGCGCCAAAGACGAAAAGCTCATCCACGCCTTGTATCGCAAGTTCGAAGAGACCTTCCTTCCGACCTTTCCGCCGCCCTTTCGGGCCGGCGACCTCAGCTTCGAGACACTGATCTCACGAAACTTCATCCAGACCAACTCGGTCATGTACCGCCGCCTCCCCCGCTACGACGACATCCCGGCCGACGTCATGCCGGTGGACTGGTACCTGCACGTGCGGCACGCGGCCGAAGGCGACATCGCCATGCTGCCGGAGACGATGGCCGTCTATCGTCGCCACCCGCGCGGCATGTGGTACAAGTCCATCACCGACCCCGCAACGTTCTGGCGCACGCAGGGTCGTGCGCATGCGGCGACCTTGGACGCCATGCTCGATGTCGTCTCCGGGGACCCCACGCACGAATCGATCGTCGCCAAAAACGCCAACTGGGTGCTCCGCGCGATCGCCAAACAAGTCCCCGGCCCCGAAGGCCATGCGCTCCTGGTCCAAACCACTGCCGAGTACCCGCGCATCGCGACGCTGGCGCTGCAGAATCGATGGGCCAAGACGCCCGGAGGGCTTCTGAAGAAGTTGCGACGCAAGGTCGTTCGCAAATCCGCTCGACCCAAGCGCGGCGCCCCCGAGCGAGTCGACGAGCGGCTGAGCGCCTGACAATGCCCGCCGCCCCAGACCCGACCGTCGCCTACCTCGGCTGGCATGGCCTGGGCAATCTCGGCGACGACGCCATTTACGACGCGGTTCGCGGCCAATTGCCCGGGGCGACCTTCCTCGATCTGCCGCGCCTGCCCCACCAATTGATTTACGCAACCGCCACCGCCGCACTGGGTTTGAACCGTTCGCTACGGCGCAGCAGGCAAGTCGTGGGGGGCGGCACGCTCGTCGGCCGGAGCCAGTGGCGGCTCCTGGTCAACCGAGGATTGGCGCTCACCAAGGACAACGGAAGCCACGCAATTGGGGTGGGCGTCGAAGATCCGGCCTTCGGCGGACGCAACAGCGGTTCGGGCAAGGGCGAGCTGAAGCGGTGGGCGCCGATACTTTCCAAATTCTGTACCGTATCCGTGCGGGGGCCACGCAGCGCCGAACTGCTGGCCGACATCGGGTTGAGCGTCGAGGTGTCCGGCGACCCGGCGCTGCTGCTCCCCCGACCCGACGTCCGTCCCGAAGAGGACCTGATCGGCGTGAATCTCGGCTTCGGGGACGACCTTTGGGGGCACGATCCAATCATGTTGGCCGACGAAATCGCCAACGCGGTCAAACAGCTGGCCTCACACGGCTACCGCTTCATCGGGATACTGATGAATCCGGAAGACCGGCGGTGGACCGAAGCGGCGCTGAGAGATATCCCGGAAGCCCAGCTGGTGCTCCCAGCCAACCCCGACGCCGCCGCGCGGGAACTCGCCCGCTGTTCGGCAGCCATCGTCACCCGACTACACGCGAGCGTGCTGGCATCGCTCTCCGACACTCCCGTCGTTTCCCTTGAATACCAACCGAAGTGCCGCGACTTCGCACTCGCGATCGACGATGAACGGTCCCTGATCCGCACCGACGAGGTGAGCGCCACCGCCGTCGTCGACCGGGTACTCGACGCGATCGGGAACTCATCGAGCATCCGAAGCAGCAAGCGCAACGCAGTCGCAGCCCTGCGACAGCGCCTGCATAGCGAATACGCCGATCTCGCGCGTGAGTTGGGTCTGGCTTCGTGATATCGCTGCGAAAAGCATTGGAGCTGAAGTGGGTCAAACGCGGCGGGCAGATCGCCGGTCTCCCCCGACGGTTGCCGCCCGCGGCCCGCAAAGCCGACATCGAATCATCGGCCCAGTCGACTGACAAGATCGGCGCCCTGCCATTGGCCGCGGCCTACGGTCAGCCGGGCGCGACCCGGAAACCCAAACAGGTCCGGGCCGCGTCGTGGCAGGGCGACTTGTACGCCTACCTGGTGGACTGGCGCGACCCCGGGATCGTGGTCGAGTTCGGATCGGCTTTCGGGGTGTCCGGGATGTATCTGTCCTCGGCGCTTCGCCGGGGCTGGATGTATTCGTTCGAGATCAACCCCACCTGGGCTGACATCGCCGAGCGAAACATCCACTCCATCACCGACCGTTTCACCCTGACCAGGGGCGCCTTCGAAGACCACGTCGGCGACATCGCGGACCCGATCGATCTGGCTCTGGTGGACGGTATCCACACTCGGGATTTCGTGACCCGGCAGTGGCAGCTACTGAAGCCCCGACTGGCCCCGGGCGGTTGGGTGCTGTTCGACGACATCGACTTCAATCCCGGAATGGGCGAAGCCTGGCTGGACATCTGCACCGATCCCCACGTGGTAGGGGCGGTCGAGGTGTCCAAACGGCTCGGCCTCGTCGAACTGGCCTCCTAGCCACGGGACCGGTCAGCCCACCGGTTGACCCGCGCACAATGGTGATCTCCGCGCGCCCACTCCACAGCACCGGCAATAATGGCCCCGACGTTGCCCGCAGCGGGACAACCGGAAAGGCAGGATGTTCGTGAAGTTTGCCCTGGCGAGTTACGGAACTCGCGGCGACATCGAACCGTCCGCTGCCGTTGGCCTCGAACTGCTGCGCCGCGGGCATGACGTCCGCCTGGCCGTCCCGCCCGAACTTGTCGGTTTCGTCGAGTCGGCGGGCCTGGCCGCCGTTCCGTACGGGCCGAAGGTGCAGGAGTTCTTGGACGAGGAATTCCTTCGCAACATGTGGACCGACTTCGTCCGCAATCCGATCAGGCAGGTGCTCAAGGTGTGGGATCCGCTGATCAAGTACTGGGGCGACGTGAGCGCGACGTTGAAGCCGCTGGCGGACGGTGCCGACCTGCTGTCCACGGGGCTGAACTTCGAGCAGGCCGCGGCCAACGTGGCCGAGCATTACGCCATCCCGTTGGCCTCTCTGCATCACTTCCCCATGCGCGCGAACGGCCGGTTGGTGCCGAGCATGCCGGCGCCGCTGGTGCGCTCCACGATGACGACGATCGAATGGCTGTTCTGGCAGTCGACGAAGGAGGTCGACAATGCGCAGCGCGCTGAACTCGGCCTGCCGAAGGCAACACGACGCTCGCAGCGGCGAATCGCCGAACGCCGGTCTTTGGAGATCCAGGCTTACGACGAGATCTTCTTTCCCGGCCTGGCGACCGAATGGGCGCGTTGGGGCGACCGCCGGCCCTTTGTCGGGGCGCTGACGATGGAGCTGCCGACGGACGCCGACGACGACGTCGTGTCCTGGATCGCGTCGGGAACACCGCCGATTTGCTTCGGCTCGGGCAGCATCGCGCTCGAATCGCCCGCCGACACGGTCACGATGATCGCCGCGGCATGCGCGCGGCTGGGCGAGCGGGCGCTAATTTGCTTCGGCGGCACCGACTTCAGCGACGTGCCACAGTTCGACCACGTCAAGTCGGTAGGCCCGGTCAACTACGCGACGATCTTTCCCGCCTGCCGCGCCATCGTTCATCACGGCGGCTCGGGCACCACGGCGGCAAGCCTGCGCGCGGGCGTCCCGACCCTGGCCCTGTGGAGCTCGGCCGATCAACCGTATTGGGCCGCGTCGATCAAGCGGCTGAAATTGGGCACTGCGAGGCGCTTTTCGGCCACCTCTGACCAAACGCTGTTCGCGGACCTGCGCCAGATCCTCGCCCCGGACTACGCCGTGCGCACCCGCGAGTTCGCCGCTCGGATGACGAAACCCGCCGCCAGCATCGAGCGCACAGCCGACCTGTTAGAGGACGCCGCTCGCCGGAAAGTGTCTACCTGAGCGGCCGCTAAACCGTTGGGCGACTGCCGAGCTCACACGGCGGAAAGGCAAATCTCAGCGCGCCGGTTTGATGAGCAGGCCCTGACCGGTGGGCAACGAGCAGATCTTCACACCCAGTTCGCCGGCCACCTCGTCCATGGCGATGCGCTGCTCGTCGCGGCCGCGGTTCGCGTAGTCGTCCAGCAGCACAAAGGCCCCGGGCGTGAGGCGCGGCCAAAAGAACCGCAGCGCAGCGACTTCCGGGGGAGCGCAATTCATGTCGATGTGCAGGTAGGCCACCGACGGTGCGTCGACCCGCTCAAGGGTCTCCGGGACCGCTCCCACGATGATGCGGTGGTTTTGCCACTGCGAGAAGTTGGCGCGCACACTGTCAACCCCGTTGGCATACATCCCGTTGCGCAGGTGTCCTTCGCTCGTTTCCAGCGCCCCGGCCTTGCGTTCGTTCTCCGTGACGAACCGGGGGTCGATTCCGGCGAAGGTGTCGAGCAGGTAGAACGTCTTGCCCAGGTGATCCCAGTCGAGGTACTCCATGATCGCGCTGCTCAAAAAGCCGTAGCTGACGCCACACTCGACGAAATCGCCCTCGAGCTTGCTGGCGCTCGCCGCCGCCCACAGCCCGACGTGCACGCGCCATTGCCACTGGTACCAGTCCTCGTTGCCCAGAGATTTGGCACCGCGCCGGTAGGCGCGCTGGAAGTCGGGATCATCGAGGAATCCGTGAAAGTTGTTGAACGTGATCAACGCGTCGTTGGCGTAGACGTCGGGCAGCAGCGTACGCGCGAGCCAGTATTCGGTGCGCACCCACCACATCCTGAGGCGGGTGCCGGTCGTCAGCCCTGTTGCCACGGCGGCAACCATAACATCGGCGCGCACGGCACCCCGGGCGAACGCGATGGATGCGCCACGATCGTGCTTCTACCATCCCTCGGACGAGGGCAAACCGTTTCGTACACCTAGGGTTTCAGCTATCTCACGACTTGCGCCACAGCACGCCGGTGCCGTCGATCTCGACGATCTCGTCGGTCACGCCGTGCTTGGTGCGGTAGTCCGTCACGGCTTGGGCGCACGCGTCGATGGCGTGGTAGTCGTCGATGATGCAAAACCCCCCGGGCGACAGCCGCGGGTAGAGCGCATCGAGCGCCTGAATC